>JAHFFJ010000004.1:0-12037 GCA_023248035.1 Microcaldota archaeon | reverse complement strand
AAGGATTAAAATTTCTGATGTAAGACAGTATATCAGAGATGAAGACGATGAAGTTGGTTTTTGCAGTTATAGGGCTTATGCTTCTTTTTGGTTGCATTGGTGGAGAGCAGCCTAACCCAACCCAAAATGAAAGTAAAAATATAACACCACCAGTCAAGATAATAGTAGGGGAGCAACAAAACCAGACTGGCACTAAAAATTTGACTGAAGAAACTCCTAGTGAGAATCAAACGAAAGGAGCCGATTACTTTTACAATCCCGACCAGATATTTGGAATTTTTTTCATGGATATCGCTGAGAATGGCTCCCAAACAGATGCGATATTAGTAAAGAAAGGCGATTTGGATATACTCATAGATGCTGGATCAAAAGAGAAAGGAGGCAAAGTTGTTGATTTCCTTCACGCTCATGGTGTTGATGATATAGAAGTACTGATTTCAACTAGTGCAGATCCGCAAAGATATGGTGGAATTGAAGCAGTAGCTGAGAATTTTGGAATAGAAGAATTTTGGTGGAGCGGGGATGGATCGAATAGCGAATATGTAAAGATAGTAGAGCAGATGGGGGAGAAAGCAAGGATAGTGAAGGATGGATTTTCTACTAATCTTAATGGCATGAAATTCGATTTGATAAACCCACCCCAAAAACCATTTGGCGATTTCAATAATGATGCAATAGTAACAAGAATAACTGACAGGAACTTTTCTATCCTCCTCACATCAGGAATACAAACCGGTGCCCAGGGATTACTTACTAACCAAAAAGCCAACCAGATAAAGAACCAGATAATAACTGCACCATATTATGGTGTGGGTGCAGGAACGAGCAATATAGGTATATTCCTTATTACTGCAAAGCCTCAAGTGATGATAATAACAGGGAGTAGTGATGATTCTGCCAAAAATGGTGGTTCACGTGAGCCTTACAAAAAGCTCATGAAGCAGTACGGCATAAAATGGTATGAAACATATGTCAATGGGACAATACGGGTAAGTAGTGACGGGATGACATATGACATACAAAGTTTGGGTAAAGGACAATAATTAAAACATATGCAAGGAGATAATAGTATTAATGGGCCTGTAGCTCAGTCCCACCTTTTGGAAAAAGGTGGATCAAAACTGATTGTTTCAAAACGCCTTAGCGTTTTGTCGCATTTACATTTTCGCGAAGCGAAAATTAACGAAACTGTTTTGGTCCCGCTTTTCCTAAAAGCGGGGGAGTAACTTGGTAGAGCGACGGACTCTTAATTTTGGAAAAACATAACCAACCAGTTTTTGGTTCCGCTTTTTTCCAAAAAGCGGAATCCGTGTGTCGAGAGTTCAATAAAAGAAACCTGCGGTTTCTTTTGAACTTCCCTTTTGGGAGGTGGAACAAATCTCTCCAGGCCCGTTTTGTTTAAATGCACTCGCCTTTGGCTCGTGTTTGAACAATACTTAGAAAAGTACTAAAAATTGATGTGGGAAAAACTAATTTAGTGAGTTAATGACTGTCATCCAACTTAGAGAGGCAAAGATAGAATACGATCTTCGCAAAGCCACTGGGAAAAGTAGGGGAACGATAGTAGCAGTAAATGGCTGGACTGAGGATAAAGAGATGTGGAAGGGACAAAAAGGCCTTGCTTCAACTTATGATCTTCTTAGTTTTAACCCACGAGGTGTAGGAAGTTCAAGTGGTGAGATAAGACGCGAAGTATACCTAGATGATAGTGCACAAGACATGCTTGATTTATGCATTAAGCTTGGAATAGAAAAACCACATGTTCTTGGCCATAGTATGGGTGCACTTATTGCCCTAAAGTATACGAAAACAGCATCCGATAAGTATTACCCAGGTTCACTTGCATTAGTTACACCAGTACTTGGAAATCCCAATGATACGGTTGCAAGTGGAAATTTTATCTTTACAATGAATGGCAAACTAAATGCACTTTTGAACATCTATATCAAGAGAAAAATGCACAGGAATGAGTGGCTAGGTGCAGATGCTGCTTTGGAAATGGGACTTAAAATTCTGGGATTTTTTGGGGATTTAGCTTATAGAATTGTGGGAGTTCCAAAAGATGTTAGAGAAGAATTTACTAAGTTTTTTGCAAATGCAAGAATAACTGGGGTGGAACCAAGATTATCTGGATTTTTTGGAATGCGAAATGAAGGACCAGACATTTACATGGATCTTGAGGAAGGCAGAATTCTACTCCCACAAAAAACACTGGTAGTGGTTGGAAGGCAAGATATAATTGTTGATTGTGAAGGTGTATTACAGATAGTCAGGAGTTTGGAGAGGAGATTGCAAAGAGAGATAAAAACAGAGGTTATGCACTATTCCGGCCATTTTCCTTTTTCTGAGAATCCTCATCTTTTCAACACCATATTAAGAGAGTTTTTGGATATTGAAAGTAGCCCAACTAACTATAGTACACTTAGAATTTAGTTGGATGAAAGCTTGCCCGCTTGCCTTCAATTGAATAGTTACCCTTGGAGAATGAGTGAACAATTTTTGGATATGCAAGGTGTTCACGCGTTAGAATTTTTGCAGCGGCCTCATCTGCACTCTTGCAATCGGATATGTCAACTTTTTCCTGATAGATTATTGGCCCCCCATCTAGGCTTTCATCCATAAAATGGATAGTAAGGCCAGAAACTTTGGCACCTGCTTCAAAAGCATCTTTTTGGGCATTTGCACCTGGAAATGCAGGAAGAAAAGAGGGATGAATGTTGATTATACGATTTTTATAATCGGTGAAAATTTTACCCTTAATAAGAAGCATGTAACCTGCAAGAACCACCAGCTCAGCATCATAACGATAGAGTAGGAAGAGAATTCTGTCGCTCATTTCCTCACGGGAGCTAAAATCCTCTTTTTTTACTATTTCTACAGGTAGATTGTACTTTTTGGCAATTTCAATTGCAGGGGCTAGAGGGTTGTTGGTAATAAGGACAATGGGGGTTGCTGCACACCTACCTGCACTTATTTCCTTCATTATTGCAGAAAAATTGCTTCCCCGGCCTGAAGCAAGTATCGCTATTTTGACCATGGAAAGAATATAGCGATGAGATTAATTAAATTAGAGCTCCAAGCCGAAGTATTATAAACTATTTTGGTTTCGATAAATATCATGTTTTCTTTTATTGTTCCAACTCTCAACGAGGAGAGTCATATAGGGGAGGTACTCTCTGGCCTTAACCCACAGCTTAAGAAAGGCGATGAAATAATAGTCGTTGATGCCCAGAGCAAAGACCGCACAGCACAGATAGCAACGAAATACGGTGCAAAGGTTGTGTTGCAACCAAAGAGCGGGGTTGGACTTGCACGAACGGTAGGGGCAAAAAATGCAAAAAACGACATACTTGTTTTCCTTGATGCAGACTGCAATCTCTCGCAAGATTTTGCAGCAAGATTAAGAAAACACTTCTCAAGGCCTGAAATAGTTGCAGTGGGGGGTTTGGATCTCTATCACTCTGATTCGAACGTGAAGGGTTGGGTTTACAACACCTATTCAGTTAGTGTTTTTCATTCCGCAAAAATAACCCATAAACTTACTGGCAAATACTGGGTACCTGCAAATAACTGCGCAATAAGGAAAAACGTCTTTATGAGTGTGGGTGGTTATCGTTCGGTGATTTGCGAGGATACTGATTTGATGAAAAGACTTCCGCCAAACCGTGATATAGTATATGATAAAAAACTGGTTCTTACTCTTTCTGACCGCCGATTTAAGCAGGATGGTTTTGTTAAAACAGTAGCGCTTTGGGGTTGGAGCAACATCTCAGCTTTCGTTAATGGCGGGGTAGATGTGATGAAGGGTTACACTAAAGAATAACTGGGTTTCCCGCTTATTGTATTTTCCATCTTGTTGAACCGGGCTTATCTTCTATAATTATACCTATTTCACTAAGCCTCTTACGTATCCTATCTGATTTATTGTAGTCTTTGTTTGCCCGTGCCTGATCACGTAGCGAGATAAGCAGATTTAATATTTCTTCCAAGCTTGACCCATCAATTCCAAATTCTTTTGCAAGCAAAGAGATTCCTGCTTCTTTATCAGTAAGACCTTTTTTCTCTTCTACAAGACCCAGCATCCAAAGCATTTCTTTTATCTCGTTATGAATTTTTAGCAATTGCTCACTATCTTTTTTCCCTCTTGAAATATGCGAATTTATAAGCCTAAAAAGCCCAAATAGCGAGGCTATGGCTTCAGGAGTCTTAAGGTCGTCATCTAGATTTTTGTAGAATAGTGAGATAAGTTCCTCAGTTTTTTTGCGGAATTCCGGGTCGGTGTGTTTTGTCTGTGGTTTTTCCAAAACTTCAGTTATAAGCCCCAGAGAATTGAAAATTCGTTCGACTGCTTCTTCCATGGAATTTAGGTTTTCTTCATCATAATCAAGCGGACTGCGATAATGCGCCTGAAGATAGAAAAGGCGCAGGGCGTTTGGACTTGAATGCTTAAGCGCCTGATTTAGGGTGATAAAGTTTCCAAGAGACTTGCTCATTTTCTCTCCTGAAACTGTAAGGAACCCTGTATGTACCCACAAGTTGGAGAATTTTTCAGGGTATGCAGCCTCGCTTTGTGTGATCTCGTTTTCATGGTGCGGGAATATAAGATCGCGTGCACCGCCATGGATATCAAGAGTTCTTTTACTATAGGCTCTTGAGATTGCTGAACATTCTATATGCCAGCCTGGTCTGCCTCTGCCCCAGGGACTATCAAATTCCATTATCTCCCCCTTACTCTTTTTCCAGAGTGCAAAATCTGCAGGGTCTTTTTTTGTCTCATCAACTTCCACACGGGCACCATCCTCTATTTCACAGAGATTTTGACCGGAAAGCAAACCGTAGTTTTTGGAAGTCGAAACTGAAAAATAAACGCCAGTTTTAGTTTCATATGCACTTTTATTTTTGATAAGCAGCTCGATAAAATCGATTATTTCTCTCATGTGACTGGTAACTGCAGGATAAACATCAGCTGGAATAATGTGCAGTTTTCCAAAAAGCTCGAGTGCTTCAGAATGGTTTTGCTCAGTGAGGGTTTTTGGATCGGCACCAGTCTCCATACAGCGCTTGATTATCTTATCTTCCACATCGGTGATGTTCTGGATATGATAAACTTTATAGCCTTTTTTTATGAGGTAGCGTTTTAACACATCGAATGAAACGTAGGTTCGGGCATGCCCTATATGTGTACTATCATATGGTGTAAGGCCGCAAACATAGAGTGTAATCTTCCCAGGTTCTATTGGGAAGAGCATTTCCACTGACTTTGATAATGAGTTGAAGAGGTACATCCATACTTTCTGGTTACGAAAAATCTTTATAAAGATACCATGTGACTACATTATACCGGTAAACCGGAGAGAGGATGATTATGGTAGAAACAAATAAGGACAGTAATTTATATGGAGCGTTGGCATACCTTTTAGGTATTTTTAGCGGTGTAGTCATATACCTAATGAAAAAGGAAGACCCTTATGTGAAATTCCATGCTATGCAAAGCATACTCTTTGGAGTTGCCACTATAGTGGTTTCAATAGTCTTGGGTATTTTGGCTTGGATACCTGGAGTCAACATATTGCTGCTTATAGTAGTACCTTTATTCTGGCTTGTTATAGTGGTACTCTGGCTTGCACTCATGTGGAAGGCATTTAATGGCCAGAAATGGAAGCTTCCAGTTTTAGGTGACCAAGCAGAAAAAATGTGTGCGTAATTTTTTTATTCTTTTTTTTTGATTCTTATTTTTACATTATTACTTGATTTTTGTTATTGTTTTGGACTGACATTCAATAGTTTATAAGAAATCACTGAGTCCAAGCTGCTTGACTTTGTCGTCTTCAAAAATACTTTTTATCTCTTTTTCTATAAGTTCAAGGCGCTGACGCAGGTAAGGGGGAAGATTGTACTTATTCACGATGTCTCTTGATATTTGAAGGTATTTCTCGATGCCTCCCTTGTTTATAGTAAGTAGCAAATTACCTCCACAGCGGTTGCACTTTCCTGCAAGAGGAACGCGCCTGAATATGGTGTTGCAAGAGACACAGCGAAAAGTCTGGCGGGAAAATGAACGTAAATTACCATAAAGATCGGGAATAAAATGACTTAGAATAAGGCGTTGCGCTGCATCGCGCTTGTCTACACATCGGAGTTTCTCCTGTAAACGGAACTGAATGTCTATTTTTTCCGGAATGGACTGCAATTCAACATACGTAGTGCGAATGTTTCCAGCATCAACAGAACCACCAGGGTGTGTGATTGGTAACTCGTATTGTTCCTCAGTTCCAAGAACATCTTTTACAGTTTTTATTTTTACATCACCCGGAGCAGTGATGCGCTCTGCGGCCTCATAGAACTCAAGTGGATATTTTGAAACAATTTCTATAGTGTGGGCCTCATCGTCAACCTCCTTTGGGTTGATTTCTATGGAAAGTACAAGTGGCGCATCCATAGTTCCGCCACGTTTCTCATCAAGGAATTTTCTTGAAAAATTAAGCAGTGCATCCATAAGCAGCATGATGCAATCTTCATCACCATCACACTGCGAAGCAGTAACTCCCGAACAGATAAGATTATGATGTGGTGCAACTGTCAGATTGTAGACAAATTTTTCTGATGTATCAACTAGTTCCTTTTCTACAATAGGATCGAAGAATATATCACCATCAAAATGAGTACGCTTGGATCCTTTTTTCTTAAGCCATTTTGATAGTAGAATTTCTGCATGTTTTTGCTTATCTTCAAGAAAACCTACTTCTCTTATGAACTTCTCTGCTTCATGGGCAAAAATCCGTATTTTATATGATTGAAGACGTTTGGGCTTTCCATAAAATTCAAAGACCACACCGCTCTTCACAAGTCGATCTTCATGAGATATTGAATGTTTTATTCCAGCAAAGAGAAGCAAATATGAAATACCATCAATGAGCCATTTGTTTACTGAAGTTACATTAACTTCAAGTGTACTTGAAAGAGAGCAACTACCATCTCCTGAAAAATAGCCTTTGAGTAATGATGATCTCTTTTTGTCAGACAAGGAATAGACAAAATCTGGAAGCCTTTTTGTATACGCATCATGACCTACACCAAGTTTTTCAAATAATTCTCGAACGAATGAGGAGCAGATTGTCACCTGATTGGTGGAAACGCTAGGACACAGGCCAAATACGGATTTGATTTTAGTTTCAAGATATTTTTTTGCCCAGGATTTAGTAGCTGTAATAGCAACCTGGTGGTTTCCTTTTTGTTTCTTTCTCATATAACCTTCCGCAAGATAGAAACCCAATAGTGAAAGGAAATCTTCGTTTACTGGTATTTCAGGCTTAATTGATACTTTATCCCTTTTGCTTCCCAAAAGATAATTACCGTTACCAAGTAGAACCGGATTGAATTTACGCACCAGATGTAGAGGATATGATTTTCGATAAACATAGTTCGTGAATGTTTTATAATTCAAATCAATGTTTTTACTCAGACTAGATAACTCATCAGGGAAAACATCCTCTTCTGTCCTTATCATTACGTTATTATTTTCAGTTATAGATAGGAGTGGGAATACACTGGTGTCTCTTATAGATGGATGTTGGATGTTCCAGGGAGTAAGAATTTCAATGCCATCCTGTGCTTTTATTTTTTGCCCTGTCCTATTGGGAAAAGGATGATCTGGAGTAACGAATATTTCTCTTCCACTTTTGGTTTTGAGCCGCATTAGTTTTTTTGGACTGTTATGTTTCGAAATATGAGTTATGTTTACAAGTTCGAATTTCTTTGTTTTTTTGTTGAATGAGAGAGTTTTGATACCTTCTAGTTTTTGGTATTCTGTACCAAAGTCATCATGCTCACTTGAAGCAGAAAGGTTGGTTTCGACTAATTCACCTATACTAAGCAACTTGAAAGATTCGCCGTTGTGGATAAGTATTTTTTGATCTCCCCTAAAGCAGTTTCTCCTCTTTGCAGTATGAAAATATGGGTGCCCATAACCCACAACTGCCTTGGTAAATCCGATTATGCGGCATAATACCCCTGCACTTGTATGTGGGGAGAGACCAACAGCCATATGGCCAATAAGATCTTCCTTAGTTTTTATACAGTAGAAAGCACGTTGACCATAGACATTTAGAAGAAGATCATCAATGAAATTTGCCACCTTGGTAAGGTATTTTACACCAGATTCTGAAATTATGATGTCCTGATGGCGGAGTGCCACTGTTTGTTTGCCATTTTCAAGAGGTCTTCCAAGATAGTCTTTGGTATAACCAAGTGTATGGGCACGTTCCACACTAAGCCCTATTTCATCAGGTGTAAAGTGGGTAAGGGGAATATCAGTTGCATCGAAACGGGAGGTACCATCACGAAAAACATAGACATCATGTTTTGCCCTAAGAAGGCCTTTTTCCAATCTTTCAGGCATACGAAGTGCGTTTGAGAGGCCCTTAACTCCTTTAACATCATCGATACTCACGAGATTTTTAGTGCCATCAAAAAGTTCAACCAAATCAACAGGACGACGATCATATGCAAGTGTATTACGCTCGCAGTGTATTTCGCTCTCCACAATTCTTCCACATTGCTGACAAATGCGCTCTTGGAAGGCACGCTCACCGCAGATACCGCACTTGGAATAGAATCCCAGATGCTTGCATTTGCGGCAGCGCATGCGGACAAGTTCGAGATTTATTGTCTTTTCTCCTTCCCGACTCTTTAAAGTACGATATTGTTTCATAAGACTGCGGTTCTTGAATGAGCCCGTGGGGAACAGCACGTGTGGACTACCGTCCATCTTCCGTTCCTTTGCTTTTTCCGGTCTTCCCATCCTTGCCCCGATGTAGGTTGGTGCTTTTGCTTTTATGGTGATTTTTGAAAGTTCGTTTACCAAAACCAGCGGAGGTTTGGAATCAGTCCATGAACCCTCGAAAAGCGAAAAATCTGGGATAAAGTTTTGGTTATTTGGATTATGATGAGAATTTATTGCGCCCAATGAATAGAGCAGAGCGTAACTATCATCACCACTTATGACAATTTTTCCCTCCGGATTGGTATGCTCAATTAAGAGTTCTTCAAGTACTGATTTTGCCTTAGACTGCTTTAGAACTATTGAGTGTATTGCTCCATTTTCAATTTTAATATCAGCCTCTTTTAGCCACTGGGCAAGCTCACGCACTTGAACTGGTGTAATATCATGCCATGGAAAGGTGAATTTGGGGTGAAGAGGAGCTGCGTGAGTGAGGGAAAACTCGAAGAGTGATGGTGCATCAAATGCCCCTGGAAAAGGGATGGAACGGGATTCGAGTTCTCGCTCCCACCACTCTTCACAATAACCAGATGGAAGTAGCGGGTGGTTTGATTTTAAGAAATCCCCATAGGTGCAAAGCAGATCGCCCAGGAAGAGGATTTGATCAACTTCCCCAGTTAGTGCGTATGCTTCTTCGATAGTATGAATTTTCATTACCCGGCCATTTTTTAGGCGCACTACTGGTGGTTCAATTCCTTCATGCCCAGCAATAACGCATCCCTTTCCAGGCCGCTCAATCTTCATATGAGTACCATAAGCAAGGAAATTTTCCAGGAGTATCATTGTTGCCGGGTGGACATTTTTTGCCATAAGACTATTCGTCTTGCTCCTTCCATAACGAAGACGAAAACCACCTTTGGCAGATGGATGACTGAAAACCGGCCGCCCTGCAACAAGACCTTCCATGTAAGTCCAGTCAGGTTTTATCTCAATTTTGTTTTCTTTCTTTTTTATTTTTATTATTTTTTCAAGCCAGTCCCATCCTAGCTTAAGCTTCTTGGTATATTTGAAGAGCTTTGCGGATTTGGAAGCTACACCCTCGCACATGACAAGTGGCACACCACCACGCACACGATCGGTTTCAACTCCGGGAACTCCCCGATAAGCCGAAACTTCCATTTCTTCAGTGGGTTCGCCATCTATGCAAATTGGGCAGTTGGCAGTGATGATACGAATGTCTTCTTCTGGAGGCAGATATTGGAGATGGACGCAGCGTGTTTCATAAACTGTGACCTCTTCTATATAGCGCATTATTTGCGAATCGGTCGCTCGATAATCTCCCACCCCACAAACTCGCCTCGCAATATCTGCAAGGACAAGGCTTAGAGCCGCAGCAGTTCCTCCAGCACTTCGAATAGGGCCGGCATAGTAAACAGCAACATAGTCACTACCATCCGGATTTTTCTTTATCCTGACCTTTGCAATGCCTTCAGTTGGAGCTACAAGAACTCCCTCGGTGAGAATTCCAAGACCGGTACGAACGGCCTGCTCAATAAGTTTTTCCTTGCTGCCTTTAATCAATTCGCCCGCAGCAAGTTTTCTTGCAACTTCAAAAGCAATATCCTCTCTTGGCATGCCACTAGCTTCTAGCGACCGGATAACTTCTGCAACACCTTCTGGGCCCACGATACCTTCAACGCGTGCAGCTACATCTTTAGCTATTTTTACCTCTATTTCATCGGAAGGATCATAACCCTGTTTCCTTGCAGTGGTTGCCAGAGAGTAGGCCCTTTGAAGTTCACTACGTAAAATGGAGTAGTATTGTTCGCTATTCATAAGTACACCGAAAAATAGAGTGTACCCATTAATGCTACTGTACAATTAAATTTGTTGGTTTTATGGACTGCTGCACACTTTCATTATAGCATCAATTGATTTACGGATTTCCGAACCCCAGGCAAAAAAACTCTCGTAATCCGCACGATATTTTATGTAAGGAGTTGTTTCTGGATCAAAGATGCTAGAACGTAATCTCATGGTGTACATATCTCCATAATTAACTAATGCATTTCTAGTTTCCCTGGGGTGGGATAGAAAAGAGCCTCTCGCTGCAGGACAATATCCGAAAAGTAGAGCGGTAGGAGTTAATGGACAATCTCTCTCATTAAATCCAAGAGCCAGATATGAAAAAATGAAATAGGTTATATCATTATCAGAGAGTTTGGGGGAGCGATTGGGGGAGAGATAAGAAGAAAATTCTTCTGCTACATGGGTTGCCCATATACTGCCTAGATATGGTACGAGTACTGGTGTGATTTTAGTTTTGTCAGCAAGGCAATCTGGTGAAAGTTTTCCTTTATTTAATGCATCTTGCATGGATATTTGCTTTTGTGATACACTAGTAATTTCATCATCCATCCTTTGAACTTGTAAATAGCAAGATGAGTAGGTAATAGCTACAAACACCGCCCCTCCAGCAAGACATCTTTTCGCTTTTGTGGAGAGCATGTTTAGTTCGGACAAGTATACACCATTTTATTATTTGTTTAATAACATTTAAAAGTATTAACAATCAGATTTTAAAACGATCTTGTTAATTTTCATATTAACGCCGAGGTAGCTCAGTGCACCTTTTTGGAAAAAAGGTGCATCAAAAACTTATTGATAGTTTTTTGGTGCGCTTTGTTACTAAAAAAGCGCAAGCAATTGGTTTAGAGTGCTCGACTCATATGTGTATGAGTTATGAGGTTAATACCGATGATATTTGTGCACTCAGAAATCGAGAGGCCGGGGATTCAAATTCGCACTTTTTGGAAAAAAAGTGCGTCAAAAACTGGGAATTGAAAACCCTTCCGGGTTTTTGAACAAATCAAGCCGGTTTTTGATCGAACTTTTTAACCTGAGAAATATCTTAGATTATAAAAAGTTCGAAATGAAAGTTCCCCCCTCGGCATTTTTTCTATTTCTTTTGGACATAATATAGTATTTCCATCGCCCTAAGATCTTCTATAGGTTCAAGATCAGTTATTGATTCTATTACCTCTCCTGTTTCTGGATCTTCAAAGAAAATGCACCATTTACCGGACTTATTTAGGATACAGTTTGGAAAAAGAAGATGGTGGTGCCAGATTTTACCTTCTTTAGTCAACTGCTCGCAACCGCTAGGCAAGCACACGCTGTGCTTGCTGCGGACCGGTTGCATGCTCGCTTCGCTCGGGGTGCTCACTTTGAGCAGATTCGACTAGACTGAAGAGGTCTTTCTTATGTGACCACCAGTCCGTGGAATCCAGCCCTTCGGGGGGTTTGGGCGGTGACGGA
>JAHFFJ010000073.1 GCA_023248035.1 Microcaldota archaeon | reverse complement strand
CTCTTTTGTTAGTGTGCCATTTTGGAATTCAACATAAGCCTGATGAATATTTCTCGCTTCTTTTATTATGTTACCCGCTCGTTGCTCCGCCCTTACCCTTGATTGTGCTGCACTATAAACAGCTATTCGTACCCCCAATTCCTTATCTGGAATGTGTGTAGCTGCAAGAGCATTTACAAATTCAACATCTTCTTTTACAAGACCGAACGTTGCTCCTTCGGCCTCACTTATGCCCCTCGTTTTCCCATCATCTCCTTTTTCACTTGCTATAGAATGAGCCTTATCTATTGCGATTAATCTTGAAGTGAAATCACCTACAAGCTCAGTATTAGCTACACCCACTCCTTCTTTTTCTGCAGCGACTGTTACCTCCATCTGTTCAATTCTTGGACGGACAAACTCATCAAAACTGGAAACACTTCCATCTTTGCGAGCTCTTAAATAATCGCTAACTATTGCAACCTGCTGAGCTGGGGGAATCTCAATTCCAAAATGTTCGACATGGATTTCTGAATATTGATTAAACACTTCCCGTTCCTGCATGCTTAGTTTTGCTTTTGCCTTGTTTAACTCTGCGTATTCCATGGCCATCTGGTGGCTTTGTGCAGAATCAAGAGGCGTTCCAAACAAAAGGCCTTCAACTATTTGTTGGCTACGTGAGCGGTATTCAATAATTCCGGTGCTTCTACCTCGTGCCATTCTATGTGCATGCAGCCCGACCTGCATTGGCTGGAGCATCATTTGTACTATACTAAATACTGCTTCCTCTCCAGCCATTCTTCCTGCTCTCACATTACGTAGCATCTCTGGAATTTCAACCACGCCTTCTATCGCTCCTCCTGCTATCAGTGCCTTTCCGCTGTAATCCAGAGCCCTTTCCATAGTAAGGAATTCCTCACCTGCTCCACCTACTCCTCTTGCAATCTGCAGACCTTCTCCTGCTATGGGGAGGACTGCGTTCAACATTGCACTTGTAACTCTATAACCAAAATAAAGTTTCTGGCTTCGATCCATTGATTCAAAGCCGCCTTTTGATTCGTAATATTCTTCGGCACCAATACCACCTTCAATTCCTCCTGCAAGGCCAGCTAGAACTGCTACCCAGCCTCCAGACATAAATGCTGCTCCAAATCCTAAGAGCTTTGCACCGCCAATTGCAATGTTCTCCCGTCCCTGCCACTTTACCATCTTCTCGTGGTAGGTTTTTGTTTCATGGTCACTATCTTCGATTGCCCCGTCCTTTCCTTTCACGAATGCACTTTGCGGATAAAATTCACGTGCAAGTGTCACTCTTTCTGCTTCTGTTGGGGCGTCATTTCTTGCAATTATCATTGCTGCTTTGTGGGCATCATAAATTCTGTTTCCCACTCTTGCAAGATATTTTTGCTGGTCATCTGAGGCCCATGATCTTTCTATCTGGTAAGTAACGCCATCAAGTTCTTCCATAAGAAGTGCAAATTCTCTTTTTGCACCATCGAGTACTTCCTGCTCTTGTTTACCTGCAGGTTTTCTAAACTCTAAATTTTTGCCAGTTCTTACAAGCCCAAGTGAAAGGAGATCAAGCTCGGTTTTTCTCTCTGCAATTCCCTCATATCTGGTTCGTGCCTCCTTTTTATTGTCTACAACAAGGTAGGAACTTTTGATGGCCATGATATCTGAATTTATGCTTCCAAGTGCCTCTGCAAAACTTTGCTGTGAACTTAATGCTGATGCAAATATCTTCGGGTCTCCGGTACTTTCAAGTACCTGGGGCAATGTGAGGGTACGATTTTCCTTTGCAACATCCCAAAAGTCGCGATCGCGTTCTCTCGAAGTGACTGCCCTTATTAGTGAAGAGATTCTACCTGCAGCATCAAGATTTGCCATTGCAGTGCCACGTGCATGTAAACCTAAATGTTCATATTCTTCACGTGTTTTTTCGCTCTTCTCATCTCGTTGTTTACTGTCTCTAAAGTAGTTTGATATGCATCTGGTTTTCTCGTCAATTAGCATTTCTGCAACGGCTATCTGACCATTTATGTTTCCTACGCGTCTTTCTGTCTCAGCTTCCTGACCCATAGCTGCTATTTGTGCCTTTTCACTTGGACTAATTATTCCAGAACTGGTCCTTTTGACTGCATCTAATACCAGCCCATCCTTGAGCATTCTTTCAAATGCCTTGTTAGCTTGCTCGTTTAGTTCAGTATTTTTTGCATTTGCAACTAAAGAGCGAAGCTCAGCATACTCTCTCCTTTTTTCAGGACTCAATTTCTCGTCCGGTATATTATCAAGAAGATCGCTTACAAAAGTCGCATTTACTTCAAGAAGTTCTCCTGTTTCAATTACTGCATCTTTTGCGTTATCCCATCTAAATGCAGCATCACGTAGTGCGAGTTGTTTTCTCATACCTGCGTTGTTAATAATTCGTAAATCATCATCCAAAAGATGTTGCGCTTCTGCCCTTTCCTTTTTGGTGGAGGGCGGCATCCCAGCATTTAATGCACTCCTCCTAGCCACCTCTCTTCCTTCATCCTCTTTCCTTTCGCTAAATGCTGTAAATCTTTTTTCGCTAGCTTTATTCGCACTTGTTTGTGCAGACACACCCACCCTCATGTCTTGTTCTATATCTCCAGCAACCACTCCCGCACCACGAACATCACCATTCCTGATAAATTCGCGTGCCTCTTTCCATCGTGCGGTGAAAGCTTCTCCATCATACTCCATAGCATGCCTGCTAGTTACTTCATCCACCACACTTCTTGTTGGCAGGCCGAGCCGTCTTCGTTCTTCACTTCCTGCTGTGTTGAATTGTTCGAGCTGACTCAATAACTTTCGTCGTGCTTCTTTTGCACCTCCCCCTCCGCCATTTGGCCCACTTCGTTCTTCTATTCCTGCTAGTATGGAAAGATATTCCTGTCTTTTATCTTTTGGTAAATGCTGAATAACCTCATTTATCAGTTCGGGTGAAGGATCCGTAGTTGATAAGAATTGCTGTCCATGTTGCCCTTGATACAACTGCTCTAGCGAAAGCGAGTGGATGTTTATCCTGTTAGTAAGACCAATATAACCTACTCGCATTTCTGTCTGTGTTCTTCCAACTAATCCAGAAGCTGCTGCGAATCTTTCGGTACTGTATAATCCTACCACGCCATGATAACTGGTTTCGTATTTTTCAGCATCATATACTGGTTCATATTTGCCGCTTCCAGAATCAAATTCCATGTTTGTTATTGATGCTGCTCCCCCCAGATCACTAAGAAGAGCTTTAAGTAAAGCGAAATCATTACCCGAAGCTTTAAGATCGGCCTGGTATTGGTTTCTAAGTTGATCATCTTTTGTACTGTCTATTATCCTCTGTATCATTCCCCTCATGTTCTGGATGTTACGATCGTGGATAGCTACTGTGGCCGAGGCGATGCCCTGATCCCGCATCTGCTTTACCATCTGCTGCTCCCCCACCGCTCGCTTTCCTACACTAGCTGCAGCAACTCCCTGTGAACGTAATTCCTCTACTCTCTCCCTTGGTGGTGGTTTTTCACCAATTATCCTTCCAAGCAGATCAGCATCATGGCCAGTTCCATATGCGATAAAAGTGTTTATTCCGATAACCAATTCACTTCTTCCAAGTTCACGGTGCACGGTATCAAGTTTTGAACTTGCTGCAAAAGTTTTAAGTCCGTCTATTGTTCTTTCTGCGCTTTCAAGTAATGCATTTCCAGTTGCAGCATGCTCTAATGCATCCGCCCTTACTTTGCTAAACTCTGTTGTAAGTTGAGCTTTTTTCTTGTCGTCTTTTTCAGCGGCAACCTGCATTCCAAGTGAAACTAGTTTATCATTAAGTTCAACTGCCTTATCTATTTCTTCCCGTCCATGGTTCCTTATCTCTATTGCTTTTGATACTCCTTCTCTAAAGTATGCGGCACTAATCAACGCGGCCTGGATGGTGTAATAATCAGAACCTTCTTTGTTTCCTTTCTTTTCTGCTTCACTCGCTTTTTTCATGAGTGCAGCA
>JAHFFJ010000030.1 GCA_023248035.1 Microcaldota archaeon | reverse complement strand
TCATCAGATATTGGGGGTTCTGATATTCAGGATTCTGATATTAAGGATCTGGAATTTCTTGGGATTGTAACTTTTTTCGATCCGCCAAAAAAGACTGTCCGTGAAGTTCTTGATATTGCAAAAAAACTTAGTGTAACTTTAAAGATCATAAGCGGAGACAATCTCAACATAGTTAAGTATACCGCTAAGAGCGTTGGTTTTGAATTTTCAGATGAGCAGGCTATTACTGGAAATGATCTAGAATCCATCCTCTCTTCATCAGCCAGCAACGAAGAAAAAGAAGCCCTCTTAAGAAAGACAATCGAAAATTCATCTATCTTTGCCAGAATGAATCCTTCCCAAAAATATCTTGTAGTGAAAAAACTTAAGGAATACGGTCATTCTGTTGCTTTCATGGGGGATGGTGTCAACGATGCACCTGCAATAAAAGAGGCTGATGTTGGTATCTCAGTTAACAATGGTTCTGAAGTTACCAAAGAGGCTGCTGATATTATCCTTTTGAAAAAAAGCCTTCGAGCAGTAATACTTGGTATTAGCGGTGGCAGGAAGGTCTTTGCAAATGTTGTAAAGTACATCCTAAACACACTTTCAGGCAATTTCGGAGATCTGTTCACAATCGGTTTTGCATCAGCGTTTATCCCATTTATCCCCATTACTCCAGTACAGATACTCCTTAGTAACTTCATTACCGATGCGCCTATGGTTTCAATATCAACAGACAATGTCGATGATGAAGAAATCCTAAAACCAAAGAAATGGGATATCAATGGACTCGTTCGTGTGGCATCAATATTCGGCTTAATCAGCACGGTTTTTGATCTTATGGTAATTCTTTATTTCATTCATTCTGCCCAATCTATATTCCAAACCGCACTTTTTGTAGAAATCATTATATCAGAGATTATCGTCATTCTTATCCTTCGTAGCTCTCGCCCATTCTTTAAAGCAGAACCACTAAGTTTCCCTCTTCTTATGGGTATTATAGCTACACTATTAGCAACTATCTTCCTGGTCTACACAAACTACGGTTCGATCTTTGGTCTTTCACCAATCCCTACTCACCAGCTCCTGGTTTTGATGGCTATAATCCTGGTTTATACTGCGTGTACAGAGATAGTGAAAAACATTTACTTTAGAATGTTTAGACGGGAACTTGTTGATGGTGGTGCACTAAAATCATTAAGGAAGAATGTAACACCTGAATTACGGTAGTTTGGTCCAATACCGGTTCAAAGCATCCGCTATTAATCATTTTTAAACACTTCTTGCCATTATCATAACCAATGCACCAGCTTAAAACGATTAGACTGTCTCCACGTTCACCCGTATTCCGGGCACTCCCTCTTTTACTAGCTGGTATTATGGCTTGTAAAACAGAACCAGACAAATCGCCTCAAGTGGCACCTACTATTGCAATCACCCCAGTTCAAATCCCGGTACCCAGAGATAAATGTGCGGACTTTTCCCGTGGTTATATCCAAGGCTGCAAAGATTGCATGGTTCGTGTGGATGATTATTGTATCGATCGCTTTGAAGATTCGGTCATCCCTATTGTCCAGCGAAACGGTATCTTGGTGCCAGAAACTTCCCCTCACCCATATGGTGTTGCTACTGGTTCTGATCCAACATTGATTCTTAAGGCAAGTGTGGCTCCAAACTCATTCCCACAATCAGGAATCAGCCAAATCCAGGCTGATATGGCATGCAAAAATGCAGGAAAAAGATTGTGCACCCTTCGTGAATGGGTAAAAGCCTGTGTCGGTCCGGATAATCTAACCTATCCATATGGTGATAGTGAACAGTCTGGTTCTCTAGATACTAAAGACAATAAGACATGGATCGATGGAGCTTGCAATACCCGCAGGCTTTATTTACTTGACAGAATATCAGGTGATGATCCAAGCAAGTGGACAATGGAGGATATGACCAATCCAATTTTGACCATGGTCGGTACTCTTGCAAAATCGCCATCATCCTCCCTATCTGGTGCTTATCTTTCATGTACCAATCAATTTGGTGCTTACAACATGGTCGGCAACCTTCACGAGTGGGTAAGTGGTCTTCTTGAGAAAGGAAATGCACCACTTGCAGGTGGATTTTTCGGTAGCGGAAATCAAAATGGCCAAGGGTGTTATTATCTTACTAAAGCTCATCCTCCAGCTCATTATGATTATTCTACTGGTTTTAGATGTTGTATGGATGCTGGAGATGGTGAGTCAAAATGATACTCCTACCGAAAGTTCCATTACATCTGGATCTAAATAAAGTTGGCATTGATTTGTATGCAAAATTAGCAGTGGCTCATTCCGATCGGGATGCTTTAGCTGCGATGTTAAGGTCTGGTATTGCTTCCCAAAGCGTTGCGTGCGCTGCACTATATGATTTTGGCTTTAAGCAAGAGGCAGTCCAATTTAAGCCAGATATAGATCTCAACCCAGAGCTTCTAAGATCGGCTCGCAATCTATGCCAGACCGATGCACCATTAGACATGGCAGTATTACTTTCAAGCGTGCCATTTAGGTTCAATGGCGAATATTACCCTAGGGACCAACCCCTATACCGAATGAATTTTTCTGATGGGAAAGCTGCTTATTGCAAGTCCCGGAACATTCTTCAGGAAGCAACTGGGTTAGCACTTTTAAGAGAGCTTGGGTTACCGAGCTATGGCTATGAATTAACTGGTGATTATATCGTTCTGGAAGGAATACCCGGGCGAACCCTGTTGGACCATGCCCTATTCTCCGGAAAAGATAGTTCCCATATGGCCGAACAACCAGCTAAATCTTCATCTTCCATACTAGCGGTTGTTGCATTCGATTACATCTTTGGGATGATGGATAGGAATGAGCGTGGCGTATTATCCGATGGTCAACAAGTCTTTTGTGTTGATCATGAATATCTCTTCACCTATTTCCCCCAAAGCATTCAAGTACAGGAACTGATTAATTATGCTCGGTATGCTGAATTATTCGGTTTGGTTCTTGATCCTGCACAAACCGCTGCTGCTGAAAAAGTTTTTGATTTTGCACGATCTAAAAAAAGTGCGATCGCCATAATCCTTACGGATTATGTAAGGACGTCCCCGAAGGTTGACCTTTCTTTCGAAAAAAGGACGTTAGATCAAGGTATTGTAGATAAGACTACAGAGAGGATTGAACTTGGTTTAGCTGAGTTCATGCGTGTTTTAACTGAAGCATGTGGGTCCATAATTCAATATATGGAAGCTGAATATGCTAAGTTTCTCAGAAGTAGAGATCGCTGTAACAATAGTTAAATAAAATGGACTCGGGGGGATATGCGCCTTTTGGTAAAAGGCGCCCCAAAACTTATAATAAGTATGAAGCGATTTACCAAATCCCTTTTTGGGGTGCCTTTTTCTGGGAAAAAGGCACACTCGCACCCCCGGCCCCCCGCAATCTGAGCGTTTTTTGGGCGCTTTTTTCCCAAAAAAGCGCACGCCAAGCGGGTGCTCTGCTTTCAACCTTTTAGGAAAACAAACTTTTTAGTAAAAAGTTTGATCAAAAACTGTTTCTCCAGTTTTTAGATGTTTTACCTAACAAGATAGTGCTCAACTTTTTTAGCAAGTTTTTTGTAAAACTTTTTTCCTAAAAAAGTTTTCTGAGCTACGAGCCCATTAAACCCTTTTTATCAAAAAGGGCAAAACTATGAATCTATGATGGCGATATAAAGGTTACAGAATCTCCACGTAAGAGAACAGTTCCTACTCCTCTTTTAACTTCGCCATTCATCATTTGTTCAGCTTTTTCTAATACGATATTCATGTGAACGTCATAAGCTACCATAACGCCTCTGAATTCATAACCGCCCTTCATACCTATTATGACGGTATTGTTCAACGAACTATTCAAAACATCAAACGGTCTTCTCTCTGCCATAACATTCACCTCAAAAAATATTCTATTCTATCATGACTAGGTTTTATAAACGAATTTATTCGCTGTTAACTATCGTTTCTATTTTGCCTCCGCCCTTAAATATAATTATTTTATCTGCAGTGTTGCGTAGTGCTGCACTAAACGCTACATCGGTAGCGACTATTATTGTTTTCTTACCTCGTGCTTTTGCTTTTACTAAAACTGGCCTATAATCAGTGTCGCGAGTCATGAGTGCAATAATATCAATATTCGGATCGAGCACGTATTCCATTCCTTCTATAGCCATTGTGACATCAACATCGCCAGTTGTTATCTCTGTTTCGAAGCCCTGATTTACCATCGCCTCGATAAGTTTGTCTGAAGCATACTGATCAAGATAAATTCTGGCCACCCTTATGTTTCCATATTTGTTTAGTTCTTTTCTGACCTCCATAAGGTCGACACTAAACGCCTTGCGTAATATATTTGGCCCATCTACTAAAAATGCGATATCCGCTCTTTTCTTAAATAACTTACCAAGACCAAACATATAAACCACATGCTAAACAGTGAAATTAAAAAAGTCCATTGCATTACGCGTAGTTGCAGTTATGACTTCTTCCACTTCCAAATCCTTCACTTCTGCAATATAAGCAACTGCCTCTCTTATAGTTTCCGGTGTCCTTCCCACATAAGGCGAATCACTTTCAACAAGGAGCCGCTCTAACGAAACCTCTTCTATCACCTTTCTCCTCTCTTTCGATCTTAAATGTATTATTGAAAGGTACCCACCATTTTTTACAATCTCTTTTGCCTGCTGTGCATTTCCAGAATAGAAATGCATGAGTACTTTCATCCCCCTGGTTTTCTCTATTATTTCATCTATGGCATTTTTTGGCACTTCATTTTCGTTAGGGTTGTTTCGTGAATGTATTACTATTGGAAGTTTCATATCCTTTGCCAGTGCGATCATCCTATCAAAAAGAATATGTTCTTTCTCCACGTCCTGTTTTGTTTGTGCCCATTTATAGTCCAAACCCACCTCTCCAATTGCATTTGGTTTACTTCGTGCTATAAATTCTACCCACTCATCAAGCTTTGCTATGCCCTCCTTAATCGAAGTCTGCGGTGCAATACCAATTGCTAGTGGGTAATTATGTTTTCTTGCAAGCTCAGCTGCTTTCTGGTTAGAACTATGAGAGTAACCTACCACCACGGGGTAGATGTCAGAAGGCAGTACGTAATCTTTTTTCATCTCAAAGAGATGGGCATGCGAATCGACTATCACCATAATTCAGGTTTAAAAACCCTAACGTTTTATAACTTATAGCTTTTCGAATTATTTTACAGGTGTGTTAATGGTAGAAAAAGTTTTTGCTGTAGCTAAAGAGCTTAGAGAAGGTAGATATGTTATTGTAGATGACATTCCATGCAGGATCGTCCAGATTGAAAGTTCCAAACCCGGTAAGCATGGTGCTGCAAAAATGAGAATAACTGCTATTGGTATCTTTGAAGGCCAAAAGAAAACCCTGCTCACACCTGGTGATGCCGATGTCGAAATGCCAATAATAGAGCGAAAAAATGTCCAAATAATGTCGGTTTCGGGAAATAATGCACAAGTGATGGATCAACAAACTTACGATGTTTACGATCTTGAAATTCCAGCTGAATTAGCTAGTCAGGTCGCTGCTGGTAAGGAAGCAGAAATACTTGAGGCAATGGGAAGAAAGAAAATGGAGAGGATAAGATGAACACCAGTATTCTAGTTACAACTGATAATAAACTACTTGAAAGAAAGGAAGTTAGTGCCGAAGTATCATTCGATGGTGCAACTCCAAAAAGAGCCGAGCTTAAGGATGCTGTAGGTCAGAAAATTGGTCAGAATCCCGAGCTTATGGTACTAAGAAAAGTTTCAAGTAACTTCGGAAGGCGAGTGGTAAAAATAACTGTCCATATTTACTCAAACAAAGATACCCTTATGAATACCGAACCATCCTATATCAAAATAAGGGAAGGTTTGATGCAGAAACCGGAGAAGAAGAAAGCTCCAACTCCCACTAAGAAGAAAAAGGAATAGAACTTAAAAATTATTTAATCTATGACAGGAGGAATGTTCCATGGCCGATGAAAAAAAGAAACCTGCACCAGCAAAAAAGAAAGAGAAGAAGATCAAGCCATATAAGGCAGGTAAGTTCTGTCCAAAATGCGGCTCTGGCGTCAAATTGGCCGACCACAAAGATCGACGCTCTTGCGGTAAGTGCGGCTACTTTGAGAAAAAATGAAATCTCTCTTTCTTGTATTATCTTTATTATCATTTTTCCTGTTTCTATGCGTTCTAATCTGTGCTCCCTATTCGGGCATATGTGAACCCATAAACTCAAATTACGTTTTGCTTGCAGCTATTGGAATTCATCTGGGTCTTCTTTCAATTGCACTCTATTTCCTATGGTCTGGGAGTATAAAGGCAACGTTTGCAAAAATAGGCATATCAAAAGATCTAAAGAGCCATATATTTTACTCGCTAGTTGGGCTACTTTCACTCTTTCTCCTTCTTTTGGTTCTTGGATTTTTTTCAAGTTTACTAGGTTTCAACGATCAGGAACGGGTTTCAGAAAAAGTTTCTGACCTACCATTTATGTTGCTTGTTTTTGCAATTGTTCTTGCACCATTAAGTGAAGAGTTTTTCTTCCGTGCATTTCTTGTTCCAAGATTTGGGGTGCTTATTTCAGCGTTCTTATTTGGCATTGCGCATTTTACTTACGGATCAATTGTGGAAGTGCTTGGGGCGTTTGTGATCGGTTTTCTACTTGGCTCTATATTCAAAAAATCAAAAAGCATAGTTCCCTGTATTATTATACATATGACTTACAATCTTATCTCCATAATAGCAATAAAGTTCCTTGTATAGTGGATCCTTATGATTACTTTAGGTGTGGAGTGCACTGCGCATACGCTTTCAATTGGCATATCCAAAGGTTCATCCATACTCTCTAATGTGATCGATACCTATTCGGGAGGAGGAGAAGGACTTATTCCCAGAAAGATGGCAGACCACCATGCAGCTGTTTTTCCAGTCGTTCTAAGGGAGAGCCTTAAGAAAGCAGGACTTTCTATGGATGAAATTGATCTAATTGCATTTTCACAAGGGCCGGGGATAGGTGCGCCACTATCAGTTGGTGTAAGCGGGGCAAAATATCTTGCTATCAAATACCAGAAACCTATAATAGGGGTTAATCACGGTTATGCCCATGCTAAAATAAGCGAAAGCTTCTGTAAATTAAAAAATCCGCTCGTTCTTTACTTATCCGGGGGAAATAGTCAGATCCTTATTGAAGAATCTGGTTACTATAAAGTGCTTGGCGAAACCTTGGATAGTGGAATCGGAAACCTCTTTGATAGTTTTGGCCGAGCGATAAAGCTAGAACACGCTCACGGTTCAGCAGTTGCTGCTTTGGCACAAGGTGGAAATTATATCGAGCTTCCATATTCTGTTAAGGGGATGAATCTGGTTTTCTCCGGACTTCTTACTGCAGCCATAAAGGCTTCACATACTCACTCGAAAAAAGATGTTGCATTTTCTCTAATGGAGACTGCATTTGCAATGACTGCAGAAGTTACGGAGCGTGCACTTTTCCTAACAAAAAAGAAATCCTTGGTTGTCTGTGGTGGTGTCGCACAAAACAAAAGACTACAGGAAATGCTTGCAAAAATGTGCAATGAAGATGGAGTTCGGTTTGGTGTTGCACCCGACCAATACAATCGTGATAATGGGGCAATGATCGCGTATGCTGGGTGGCTGCTTTACAAGAGGTACGGTTCGATGAATATTAAAAGCTGCTTTTCTATAACCAACTATCGTATTGACCGTATGAAAGATGTCTTTAGTAAAAAATAAGGGGTGGGTTTTGTGTATCATGTTGGAAAAGTTTTGATGGTTTATGGCAAAAGCGGGGAAAAGGTTGAAGTAACCGTGAAGTTCTGGGATGAAAGTCTCTTTATAACTGATGTTCTGCCTGCAATACAAAAGAAAATTCGCGAAGGTGTCTATGTTTTAGTTGATTATGCTCCTTCACCTGGTCTTAATGTTTATGAGCCACTTAGGGTCACTAGTAGAATCCTTAGTGATCAGGAGGGTAAACTTACCTGGGATCTTTTTAAGGACTCACAAGATAAAAAAAATGAGAAGAAAAAACCAGATTCTAGTAATGGGGTTTATGGTTAGCTTTTTATCATTTATTTTATCTTTCTATTATTACCTATTTATTAGTAAGTTAATTTCTGATAATTATACTAATGGTAAAATTCGTGCCCTTTAATAAGAAATAAAAAAAAGATCAAGTTGGGCTTACACACTTTCCATTACTGCAAGTAAAGAATTGGGAACACTTTTTATAATCAATATTAATGGTGTTGCCTGCACAATAATACTCTTCTATTTCATTAATATTTATACACTCATCCGTATATTGATTTGCACCTTTATACGTTATTCCTTTTTGATATACATCATTACCGCTATCAGTCTCTTCGCAAGTTTCTATACATTTTCCACTTGAGCAGCTATAACCATCTCCACACGAAAGTATGTTGGAAGTAACGTCATTATTTTTACAATAATATTCTGCAATAGTTTTATAGCTTATACAATAATCTGTGGAACTGGAAGCACCCTTCTTAGTGGTTCCTAATTTTAATTTGTCATTACCGCCATCGCTGTCAGTGCATGCATTATCGCACTTTCCATCATAACAGACTAAACCTGCACCGCAAGCTATGTCTGAATATGCTATATTACTCTCATCTAAACAACCCCACTCTCTTACTGTGTTTGAATCATAACAACTATCTGTGTTACTAGTCTGATAACTACCAGCCTTTTGTGTTACCGTTCCTTTATTAGATACAGTGTATCCCCCATCACTATCGGTACATTGAGCCTTTACACATTTAGCATCAGAGCAGAAAGAACCCGAATCGCAGGTCATTTTCTCACCTACTATATTTCCTTGGGCATCGCAATAATATTCTGCAGCTGTAATTGCACCAAAGCATTTATCGGTATAACTAAAGCCACCTTTTTTAGTGGTACCAATTTCATCCCAATTTTTACCGCCATCGGAATCAGTACACATATCTTCAGATTTTTTCTCAATACATTTCCCACTACTACACTCATAGTTTGACGGACAGTCATATTTAGCCGACTTTATTTCATTAGATGAACAATAGTATTCAGTTACTGTATCATTATCATAACACTTATCTAATGAACTATCTGAACCCTTTAAGGTTTCACCTTTAGTGTAGATGTCTTTGCCATCATCATCTATACAGTCAGCCTCATTGCTCACTACACATTCTCCATTGTAGCAGATATAGTCATTTGGGCAAGTTATTTTTGTAGAAGTAAATCCACTGCCAACGCAATAATATTCAGAAACAGTATCGTCATCGTAACAAATATCAGTATATGTTTTCTTTGCTCCACCCGAATATACCTCAGTTTGGCCTTTTTGCAGTACATTCTTGCCATTATCAGTTTCTAAACAGGATTCCTGGTAGTTATTACACTGCCCATTAGCGCAACTATAACCGCTCGGACAATCTGCGGTTGCATTTGAGAGTTTATTTCCTTCGCAATAATACTCATTGACTTTACTCGCATCTATGCACTTATCTTCATAAGTAACCCCGCCAAAAGTAACGCTGCCACCCTTAAAATAGTTCATGCCTGAATCACTATCGCTGCATTTTGGTGGTTCAATACAAGCTCCTTCTTTACAAACGTAATTTGTCGGACAAGTGATAGTTTCACTTACTAAGCTGTTATTGGCTCCGCAATAATATTCCCGAAGCTGCTCCCCCCTACACTCATCACTATAAGTATTTCCATTCAGGGTTAAGGATCCCTTTACAAAAATATCTTTACCAAAATCGCTATCCTCGCATAACTGGGGTGTGGGATTACTAGCATTAATAGTAAAATTTCCATCATTTGTGGAACTATTGCCTGTTGCATTTTGCTTGTTTGTATCAGATAAACAACCAAATAATAGAAATGCTAAAATTATCCCGATTAATGTAAATTTATTATTGGACATGGTTATATATACGATCTAGTTCTTTAAAATTCCTTTTGTTTTTAGATCTCGGGAGCATCCTTCATTGTCCGCACTATACTTCGTGCCGCTTCTTCAATATTTGGTTCGCCACCCTTGAGGCACCATCCCCGTCTTTTTGCAATTTTTTCCAGTATTTCTTCGGGGTTTTTGGCATCTTTTAATTTTATGCCATACTTTTCTTCCAGCCATTCAACCAGATGTGGTTTTTTACTCACTCTTTCTAGGAACTGATAGGCAAATTTTTCTTCATTACCAGCTACATTTATTGCCCCCTTTCTAACCAGCATCTCCGGGGTCTCTTTATTTGGAAACAGTCCCCTGTAATCACTTATCATAAGTTCATCATTTACCTTTACCCACTGGATATTTTTTGTTGTTCCGGCTACTGCTGAAACACGCGTAACCGAACGTCTGACAACCATGTTAATAAGCGAACTTTTACCGACATTTGGATAACCAACCAGTATAGCCTTCACTGGCCTTACACTTGTCCTAGCCATAATCCCATTTAAGAAGTCCCACCTATCCTGCTCACTGAATTTTTTTGCACTTAGGTAGATACCTTTATTTTGTAATTTTGGCAACATTGTTCCTGGTTTTAATAGGTCGATTTTATTCGCTACCATGAGTAGTCTTTTTGAGCCTGCCCATTTTTCAGCAATTGGAAGACGGGTTCCCTGTACATCTCGGGCATCTACTATCTCTATTATTACATCTGCACCGTGTATCATGTCCTTTAGAAAAGACCACTTGTTCATATGACCTCTTTCACGCATGATGATGAATGGAACGGGGGAAGATAAAAAGAGATGGCTGATTCAAAATAGTCGAATTTAGAATTTTTCTATTTCTTTAATTGCCCAGTCCCGTAAATCCCTACTAAGAAAAAGACTGGAATCGTCATAAAGCCTTGAAATAATGGTTATAGCATCTTTTTTCGTGATGCTGCTCTCCCTCAAGCTTCTTGTAACTATTGCTAGTGTCCCATGGACTTCTAGACCAAACAATGTTCCAGTTTCCCGTGCTCCAAGATCATCTGTAAAAAATAATCCTATCTTCTGTTGCTTAGCCAGAGATATGGCCGCAGCTTCTCCCAACTGAATATCATACTGCTCCAAAATATATTTTGTATAATCCTTGTTTTTTGGTTCCAAGGACTTTATTAGAACATTTTTCATTTTTTGGACGTTGGGTCTTATGTGGCCTAATTCATCTGCCACTTCGTTGGGTATGTTTATTTCTTTAAAAAGTGCTAAAAGTTTGAATTGATCAACTTCATTTAGATGTATGAAAGGTCCAGTATCAAAAATACTCTTGTCAATCTTTGCCATATAAGCCCCACTTCACATCGTCTTTTATTGCAGCTTCCATCCTTTCTGCTTTTGTCTTGCGTATAAGTTCGCGAAGAGCTTCACGAATTAATTCAGAACGGTTTGCAAACCATCCATCTTCTATTAATTCATCCATAGCCTGAACCAAACGTGGGGTAACTTTTGCTGGTATTGTATCCATTTTATCACAAAAGTATTACTATGGTAATACTTTTAATGATATCAGTCTCCCCTTAGCGGATTCAACATCCGTTCTTCTACCGCTGAAATGAATGTATGCTTTCCTATTATATCACCAAAATTTGTTTTTATTTCACGCATAAAATCATGAAGCTCGGAATTATCCCTTACGATTATATCCAATTCTATATCCCAGCTCCCAATAGTCTTATTGAGGAAGATAATGCTGTCGTTTTCTGTGCAAAATTCCAAAAACTGCTTCTCTTTTTCTTTTGTTATGCTCCTAAAGCCAATCAGGACCTTGTAGTAAATAAACCCAAGTTTTTTTGCATCGAACCAGGCTGTGTATCCGAGTATAAGCTGCTTTTCCATAAGGCGCTTTATCCGGTACTGGATGGCATCAGGAGTGAGATTAGTCATCTTTGATAATGCAACTGTAGAGGCACGTGCATTTGAGTAGAGTGCAGATAGCAGTTTAATATCAGTTTTATCGATTTTTTCGATTTCTACGATTTTTTCAAGAGGGAGCTCTGGGTGGCGCTCGCTCTCCAGTGCCTTATTCCATGATAAATATGTTTGGTAAGTCGTTGTTGCGATTGTTTTCTCTATGATTTTTGCCCCAAATTTCTCTACCATTATCGCTGCAGCTTTTTCCACTTCAATTTCGTCTTTTGCAATTATACGCCAAAGAACATCGTATTCCCCCTCGCAAATAACCCCCCAAAGGGTTCTGGTATAAGTTTCAAAGAGCTTGAGTACTTCCTTCTCAGTTTCTAAGTCAAAAACATTGAATCTGAAATAAAGCCTGTACGTTTTAAGGCCGATTTTTGCAAGATTTACATCTGCAAATAAAATTGATATTACTCCGTTCTCAATTAATTGGCTCATTCTCCGTTCGACTGCGCTGCTGCTTAGTTTCAATTTTTTACCCATTTCAGTAAAGCTGGCACGAGAATTGAGGTAAAGCAACGTGAGTAATTGCTTGTCTTTCTTGTCGAGTTTTGGTGGGGAACTCACATTAGTCATAAGACAAAATATCTAAATATATTAATAAGATTTTCGGTTTATTTGCATTTTTTATTGAAATATAATAAATATACGAATTACATAGTTATAGTTGGTGATAAAAATGGCACTCAAGCAAAGAATTCCATATAATCCAGGATGCTCAAATACAAAATTTGTCGGCTCGATGGACAAATGGGCAAAAGTTGCAGGAGAACTCGAAGGCGAGGATCTCAAGCAAAAAATCTATGATAATAGACTACTCAATCTGATCGGATCAATTGAGGGAAAAAATGTCTTGGATTACGGAGCCGGGCCGGGAGTGGTTGCGAGCCGTATGGCTAGGATGGATGGAGATGTTCACGTATTCGATATTTCTGCGGAGATGCTCGAAAAGGCTGCCGAAAAATTAGGCTCAAGTAAGACACACTCAAATATCCTAAAGATCACCAATGGAACTTTTGATGTTGTTGTTTGCAACCTAGTAGTTTGTATCGTACCAGAAAATGAAGTGGTACGTATCGCTCGTAATATTCGTGCGGCACTTGCACCACACGGAAAGGCTTACATTGGTTTCTGCAATCCCAGACTTTATAATGTACCAGAAACCCTCATTGATTTTCGCCATCCCACTGGTGAAGGATACGAGGACAATCATAGATACAGCAAAACCAAGAAAGAGGGCAATTATCAGATTGTTGAGCTTCACCGTCCGATTGGTTGGTATAACGGTATCTGGGCAGCTGTTGGTCTGAAACTCAAAGGTACTTTTTTCACCCCAGGATATTCGGTTACTGGACAAGGATCAAAAATCAATGACTTTGTCATATTTCACCTGCAACGGGGAGAAATGCCATGAATCTTAAGGAGAAAATAGGGGAATATTTTGAGTTCATCAGGCATAAAACAAGCTGGAGCACTGAAATACTAGCAGGAGTCTCAACTTTTCTGGCACTCTCATACATTTTTGTTGTCAATCCGGCAATACTTGCCCAAGGGGGTATGGATAAAAGTGCAGTGCTTTTTGCCACTATTGTAGCATCAGCTTTAGCCACTTTACTTATGGGCCTTTGGGCCAAAAAACCACTAGTTCTTGCTCCAGGCATGGAAATCAATGCTTATGTAGCATTCTATGTTATCAGTCAATTGGGCTTTTCATGGCCTGATGCGTTGGGTGCAGTATTTTGGTCTGGCGTGATATTTCTTCTGGTCACGCTCAGTGGGATCCGTAAACGTATCATAATGGCTATTCCAGATCGAATGAAAGCAGGCCTGGCTTTGTGTGTTGGAGTATTTCTTGGCTTGATTGCACTAAGGCTAGTTGACATATTGACATACAGCGGAGTTCGGCTGGAAGCATTAGGTGTGCTCCTCTCACCGCCAGCTTACGTTTTCTATGCAGGATTGTTAGTGCTGATTGTGATGCAGCGATTCCGCATGAAAGGTGCAATACTAATCAGTATCATTCTTTCTACTATAATAGCACACATGATAGGATTAGGTGCAAGCGATGCAGGTA
>JAHFFJ010000029.1 GCA_023248035.1 Microcaldota archaeon | reverse complement strand
ATTCTGCATTGCAAGTAGATTTTCATCTGCAACTGAAAGACCGTAGTTGTATACTGCTTTTGCTCCGAGGGTTTTCTCTATTGTTCTGGCAAGTTTTACTACGTGTTTATTTTCTTTTGGTGTCTCGTAAGGCATAAGATAGGGAACTTCCCTTGGGTTAACCCTTATCGTTGCTCTTCTGCCATCGATCTCTTTCATCATTCCCTTATCGTAAAGCTCGTTTATTTTTTGTTCAATATGTTTTTGTGCACTTTCCGCAGTTTCAGGAACTACAAGGTGGCGATCAACAAGAAGTCGTGCTTCATCAGGTATGGAGAGCGAAAGGCTTTCAGATGAGAAATGCCGGACAAACTGACTTCCGTGCGAGAGCGTTGGGTGTTTGGGCAGTTCGCTGTTCATTTTTTCTATCTCTATAGCGAGTTTTGAAGCTTCGGTTATTGCAGAAATTCCATGTTCCATCCTTGCAGCATGGAAGCTTTTTCCAGGGATTTTTATTTCATACTGGACTCTTCCTCTTCGTCCAAGGCTTACTGTCCTGGTTTTCTCCCCTAAATCGTGAATGTCAGATATTTCGGTGGCTATACCAACTTCAACATCCTTAAAGAAATCAGTCTTTGTAACCTCGTAGCAACCCTGGGAGTTTGCTTCTTCATCACTTACAAACATTATCTTAAGCGGGTGCTCGTTTTTTACTTCGGAAACTGCTTCGAGTATCGCTGCTATTCCCGCTTTCATATCGTAGGCGCCAAGACCATAGAGCTTTCCGTTCTCGCGCTCCTCAAGCTTAAGCGGGTCTCTTTCCTGACCTTTGATATCATACCCATATGGGGGAACCGTGTCCATATGCCCATAAAGCAAGATAGATTTGCTCTCCATCCGCCCACGTGAAGCCAGTACATTATACCTATTTCCAAATTTCTGCATCTCCACATCAAAGCCACATCTCTCGAGTTCGCCAGCAAGATAGTGTGCAAGCTCGGCTTCATGGGGGAAAACAGAATTAAAAGAAACTAGCTTTTCAAGAAGCTTGATTGGATCCATAAGATCACTAAACTCTAATCTCATGGAGAGCAAGTATCTCTTCTATTGGTGTTCTTGGAACTCCTTTAGGTATCCATGCCACTGGCAAAAGTGTTTCGACTGGCAGTGGTGTACCGCCCACATCCAAACTTACGCCTTCATCATAGTTTTCATGTCCCTGTCCACTTATAGTTACATGTGCTGGAAGTGCACCAACTAAACTTAATCCGGCAAAATGCGATGATCGTACAACTGCAGGGAGCGGTCCACGGTCTTCAGCGTATATGATCGATGGGTTTCCAATTTCTTCAATCATACTAAGCGCTCTTATCTGTAAGGAAACCATGAGTTGTCTTCCCTGATGAGCTCGGTCTGTTGCAAAATCGCTCAGTTCGTACAAGTCTACTGGTGTTCCCCCAACATCCAAACTTGAATATTCAGCAATCATAGAGGAGACTATTGCACCGCTATTCGAGCGGGCAACCAGGAAAATATTTCCTGGTTCTCTAAGCAGATCCTTCAAGGTCTGGGTGGTTATCTCAAAAATATATACTGGGAAAGCTTCCCTATAAAGTTTTACAAGAACATCTAAATCTGTTGGAGAGGCTGTTTCTAGAGTGAGTTTTTCTATACCATAACCGTTTGCTGCTATCTTAGCATTAACATCTTGCGTTTTAGGTCTAGTTGCAGTAGTCTGTCTGTGGTTTTCCCTAACCATACTTTCAAAAACAGTGCGATTAGGTATTCGACCCTCTTTGTTAGCACCAAGATAGACCATATCCACACCTGGCGCTATATGGTCAACTGGTACAATGCCTTCCACTCTAAGTCCATTAACTCGTGGGCCCATCTTCCGTCTCATTCCTCTTTCAATAAAAGCACGAACTGAAGTTCTGGTTGCTGTTGGGTGAGCATCTTGTGCTGTATGGACACGATCTAAAAACCTATCAACACTGCTTCGATCAGTAAGTACATCCGGATGAAAACCCTTTATCCTGTTACAAGTTGCTGGTGCTGGGTCTCTTGGACCTATACTTCCTGCCTGTCCACATTGTGTATGCGCCAATAATGCCATATTTTCATACCTCATGTACTGGGAGTTAGTCCTTCATCTGAAGGTTTCATGACGAACGCTACTCCGTCATTTATAAGGCTTTTGCTTATTATTACGTCACTTCGACGGTAAGCGTACTAAACCACATTAACGTACTAACTAAGACTTTTCTATATCGTATGTATAATACGAAATCCTTTAAAATAGTTTGTATTAATTACGAATTTCGTAATATAATGAATTAGGGGTGATGTGGTGTGGATGAAGTAGACAAGGTAATTTTAGGTATGCTTAAGGAAAATTCACGTATCAGCAATGTAGAAATTGCGAAAAAGATTGGTCTTAGTGAAGGTGGAGTAAGGCACCGGATTCAAACTCTTTATGAGCGGGGCATAATAAAAAAATTCACAATCGATATTGCATCTCCAAATTCGCTTTTTGCTGTTGTTATGGTCAAATCCAAAGGAGAGACAAAAAAGATGATGGCAGAAATAGTTTCAAGTGGAGTTAGTGATGCTCGTTATGAAATATCTGGTGAATTTGACGCAACTATAATACTTTCAGCATCTTCGATGGACGAGCTTGATCGTAAAGTTGATTCTATTCGTGCATGTTTTGAGGTTGCAGATACTAAAACTTTCATCTCATTCAAGCAATGGTAAAAAAGGATTAATGACCTCGAATCAAGCAGTTTAGTCATACCGCTCCTCCCTCTCTCTTCTTATGGGTGATTTTCCCCATATTATAACCTTTTTCCATGGATGAGCGTATTTCTGATGCAAGATTCTGCTGACTTTTCTGTTCTATCTTTTCACCTACTTGGGCACGAAATTTTTTCCTATTTCATCATCTTAGACCAAATCAATCCACCGTCCCAAGTAGCATCTTCCTCATCTCTATTGGTTCGAGGTCGTTGAGCGCTTTTATTGCGAAATCGAGTTTGGCTTCGCTTTCTGAAAATATGGTGAATAATTTATCGCCTTTTTCTACCCTATCTCCTCTGATTCGATGGATAAGGACACCAGCTCCCGTATCCACTGGAGAACCTGCGATTCTTGCTATTTTGGACATAGTTTTGTTATCTATGTGGAAGATTCCGCCAGATACTAATGAAGTCACTGTGTGCGTGTATCTTCCAACTCCTATGTCGGAAACCTTTACTTTTTCATCTCCACCCTGGAGTTCGATAATTTCGCGGAATTTTTTCATTGCCTTTCCACTGTTTATCAGGCCTTGTGCAACTCCATAACCCTTACCTTTACCAACTTTCTCGCTAAGTTCGAGTAATTTACCTGCCATAAGAAGGCTTTTGTGCATTAAGTCATCTGGCCCTTTGCCTCCTAAAACTTCAAGTACATCGATGCATTCTAAAGCAGGTCCTACTCCATTTCCAACCGGCTCTGCACCATCAGTTAGAAGTGCTTCTATTTTCATCCCAAGTTTCTCTCCAACTCTCAAAAAATGTTTTGCAAGTTCAGTGCCCCGTTCCATATAAGGAACTTTTACTCCCCTACCAACTGGTATGTCTATAAGTACATATTGCGCACCCACACTCTTTTTCTTCCCTAAAATACTTGCAAGCAGCATCCCTTCAGGATCCAGACTCATAGGGTGTCTTATCCTGATCAATTTGTCATCTACAGGTGCAAGTTTCATTCCCCCGCCCCACACAACCGCCCCTTTGGATTTGAGAACAATGTGTCTCATTTCTTCCATGCTAAAAGTAACATTTGCAAGTACTTCCATTGTGTCTGCAGTGCCTGCTGCCGAAGTTATCGAGCGCGAGGAAGTTTTTGGTATGTAAAGTCCGGCTGCAGCAATTATGGGAACTACAACCATTGTAGTACGATTTCCAGCAACCCCACCTATACAATGCTTGTCGAGTATAGGGCGCTTGCCCAACTTTAGTTCTTCCCCAGATTCTACTGTAGCTTTAGCCAGGGAAATAACCTCATCATCTGAAAATCCGTTAATGTATGCGGCAGTTATCCATGCCGAGGTTTCTATTTCACTAAGCCGATCCTCCATTATCTCGCGTACTATAGTCTTTATCTCTTTTTCAGTAAGTGTTCCCCTATCCAGTTTCTTCTTAATGAACCCTATCGATTCTGGCATATCCATGTGTACGATTTCGATTTTTTCTCCTTTCTTTAATCGGTGTGCTTGTGCAAGGTCGCGAAAAACTCCAACCTCTCCCTCACGTACTATCTCCTCACTTACATCGACAATTGCAGTCTGACTCTCGCCACGATAACGAATTTCGGTGCGGAAACCAGAATAGATATCATGTTCTTTTGCTTCAGTTTTGTTAAGCACTATGGTGTTTCTTCCGGTTACAAGATCAAGAACCTTTACCTTGCACACATATCTTTTGATTTTCCAGACATCTACTTTTTTTACCTGTTTTTCAACATATTGAGTACTCATAAATCCATCACACTCCTAAACCTAGCTTATCTTTCTCTATTTCAAGTTCTCTCGTGAAATCATAAAATCTATTTATACAATTTTATCCCTAGTTTTTCACTTGCAAGTGTGAAGAATGATTGAGGTGGTATCACACCAAGTTCAGTTATGTAACCATTTATGTATTTAGCCGCAGTTGCTTCAAAAGCGGGGTTACGTATCTTAACTTTTTTCGGGGGGGCTTCCCAAACCTCCTTACTATCCCGTTCTTCAATCTCTTCACGAGTTCCAAAAATTGTCATTGGACTGTATTTGTAAAGTTCTGCCGCACTGTAAAAGGAAACATCATTCATCTTTGCAATGTGTGCAAGTGTCGATGTACCTATTTTGTTTATCAAGTCGCCTCTGGAAGTTATAGCATCTGCTCCTACTATGACAATATCCGCTTTTTTCATGAAAAGGTTCATTGCACCATCCACAGTTGCTGTTACATCTATTCCTGCACGTGCAAGTTCACTCGCAGTAATCCTGCCTTGGTAGCGTGGCCTTGTCTCAAAAGATACAACTGAGAATTTTTTCTTCATTTTTTTTGCTTCAATTAGTATACTTGTAGTAGTGGAAGAGTGACAGTGAGTCAGCACTACTCCGCCATCTGGAATTATTCTCGCACCATATTCAGCAAGTTTTTTTGCACCTTTTTCAATTTCCATAAGTCTAAATCTTACGTGTTTTGCAAATGCTTTTTTCAGTTCTTCAACATCTTCAGAATCATCTGTTCGTGCAAAACATACAGCCTCTTCAAGAATATTTCTCATCATGGGTTCAGTTGGCCTGCTTGAAGATAATGCAACTGAAGTTCTCTCGAGCTCTTTCACAAATGCCTTTATTGTCCGGTTTTTTGATTCTTGTGAGACAAAAAGTAGATTTTCTAGTGCTATTTTGGCAATGTTTCTTGCACCTTGTATCTTAAGCGATTTTATATCTGAAATCGTTTTTTCAACATTGTGCATGCTCTAAGTACTTATACTATTTTTATATAACTTTGTTAAAGTGACAGACTTATTTCTGATAGATGCCACGACTAGCATATTCCCAAGCATTACGCTCAGATCGAACCGCTTCATTATCATCCTCATTGAAATAAATCACTCTCGAAGGTAAATATCCTTGAAACATCACCTCTCCAACATTATTATGTATCATAAAATATCGTTCTTCTAGTGCAAACCTTACTCTTTCCTGTGCTTCAAGAGGCATATTGAGCAGACGATCAAAACCTCTGGCAAAATGTCCCATCCCAAATCCAAGAACCATCCTAAGGTAAGATTCAATCCTGCTGAACGGTGTTTCCATAGGGGCTATTACAGTAACCAAACCTACTGGCGATGGTGCTATATCTATTCTTGGATCATTACCAATAGCTACGTAATCCGAAAGAGCACCATCATTTATTGCACTATCATATCTCTTTGGGTCACATCTTATTTGCCCATTATTAGTGTAGCGTACAAATTCCATATCCAATATTCTATCGAAAATATCTCTTGCCCCTATTACATCTATCACCTTTTGAAGATAATCAATGCCAGCACCACTACTAAGTATGGCATGCACACCTTCATCTTTTAGCTCCCTGATTTTTCTTAGTGCCTCCCAGTTTACCTGCGTGATCTCAAAAAAGTAGTTGTTGTGTCCACCAAAATCAGAAACTGTAAAACTATTCTGCGTAGGTCCTGAAAGTCGTTTTGATACTACAAGTGTTCCATCGCAATCTACCAGCAGGGTTTTGCCTCGCCAAACACTTTCCTTTCTAATGATTGGTGGAGACACAAATGCGAGTGCCACTAAAATCTAATTATCTAACAAGAATTATAATACGATTTACTTTTATAAAAAACTAGAACTTTGCAAAAAAGTATGAATTGTCAACTGGCTCGCCCCACCACTGCTAGGCAAGCACACGCTGTGCTTGCTACGGACCGATGGCATGCTCGCTTCGCTCGGGGGCTCGCGTTGAGCAGATTCAACTAGACTGAAGAGGTCTTTCTTATGTGACCACCAGTCCGTGGAATATCAGCCCTTCGGGGGTTTGGGCGGTGACGGACTAAGGGGGGTCATCAGTTTGTACTAAGAAACCCCCCTCGGGCTGTCATTTTAAAAAAAATTAAAAAAAAAGAAATTAACCAAAGAGACTTGCAAGTCCTTCTGCGGCCTGCTCTTCCTTCTTTCCTTCGTCCTCTTTCTTCTCTTCTTTCTTCGCTTCGCCACCCGAAGCTGCAGGTGCTGCTGCAGGGGCTGCAACCATCATGGACTGCTTGAGAAGATCTTCGAAGTTAACTCCCTTCACCGCTTCTGCAAGTACTTTTGCCCTGGCATCATCTGCCTCAGCACCGCTTGCCTTTAGAACGGCTACAATTGCCTCTTTGCTGACTTCTTTGCCAGCACCGTGCAGTACGAGAACTGCGTGCAAATATGGATCTACTTTCATGTTATTACCCTTTATTTATTTTCATAAACCCGTAAGAGCCGTCCCCTGCCGCATGGCAAAGGTGAGAAGCTGCTCTATCGAGCTTGATGAGTATGTTCCTGAATTAAGTGATAGGTTTACCGATTGCCTTATGGCCTGGCCAAGAAGTAATTCAATGTTCTGACCAGTCGGATAACCGACATTTAATGATACGTTAAGTGCCTGCGAAAGGCTAGCTGAAAGATCTTCATTCACACTATCAGCAACGTCTAAAACTTCCTTTGAATATATATACTCTCCATCAAAACCAAAAATCATGCTTGCCATTATTTCAAATGGCGTTACCCCTACTGTTTGAAGAGCCTTTACCTTGGCCATTACAAGCTTTTCGCCTGCCTTTGCCACTATACTATCTTTTGCAACTACTATTTTACCAGCCTTTATCTGGACACTGAGTCCACCTGCTTTAAGTTCGGATAATGCAGGTCCGGCTGGAAGGTCAGTTTCTCCTTCCGGTACGATGATGTCTACTATTGCAACATCTCCTACTTTAGCTGCTCTATTCTTTTTGTTTTGTTTGAAGAATGAGTTTATCTCATATGGTGACTTATTGGTGTAGATCAATGCCACTGGCTTATTGCATTCTCCTACTTTGGCTGCAAGTTTCTTGTTAGCATTAAGTACTCTGCTTACGACTGGTTTTTTAAGTACTAAGACCTCTCCACCATCTTGTCTTATTCTCCTTCTTAATGATTGGAAAAGAGAGTCTGGCAATTTGCGTAAATCAAGCAATGCTACTGTTTTATACTTCTTCATTGAAGCAACTGCTCGTTCTACCTGCTCTATCTTCTTTTTTACTTCTTTTTTGTTAGTATCAATTTTGTACATCTAATTCACCTAAACCTTAGTGGGAGTTCCCATTGTTAGTTTTACATAAACTGATTTAATATTACCTTCACTGACTTTGTTCTTTACACTTTCATAAACTGCTTCTGCATTTTCAAGAAGATCTTCAGTATCCATTTGTTCGGTTCCTACAAGAGCCTGAACCACAGGGAGATATTTTCCCTTGGAAACTATTCTTACGCTGTTCTTTGATCTTGCTATAAGTTCTGCAATATTACCTGTTATCGGTTTTGGTAATTTACCTCGTTTACCCAAGACCTGACCGAGTGATTTTGCTACAACACCCATCAAATTTGGTTGTGTGAGCATGAAGTAGTTTTCTGCCAAGTCATTGAGTTTGCTGGCTTCTGCGTAATTTGGTATTGCATCCGGAGTTATTACGAGGTCAGCACCTGCTTTCTTTGCTTCGTCAGCCATACCGCCTTCTGCAAATACTGCTGATTTGAGTTCTTTACCGCCCTTTCCTTTTGGAAGTACAATATCGAGATTAAGTCTGTTTTCGCTCTTGCTAAAATCAATGCCTCGCATGTTTATTATTATCTCCATGCTCTGCTTGAACTTCCTCTTTCCCTTACCTTCCATGGTTTTGGTTATAGCATCTAAAAGTTTTTTCTTATCCATATGAAGCCCTCCTACTATGAGTAGTAAAAACGGGTAAACTATTATTTATGAGATGAATTTAAAAATGCTCTTAATAAAAAAATTAAAATTAGAGTTCTCCTACTCTTCTCTTAATCTTTCTCTTGAGGCGCTTTCTCTTCTTCTTTACCCACTTCCAGCGCATCCGGTTTTTCTTTTTCCATTTTCTTGGTTTTGAACCCATGACAATACCTCTAGCTTAATGAGATTTTTACAAACACGTTGGTCGGGACCTTTATCCTAAGTATCTGCTTTATCATCTTTTCGTCCCCTTCCACATCACACAGTCTCTTGTACACTCGCTTTTCCCAGTGCTCATAAGTATCTGTGCCGTCTCCGCATGGTGTTCGTCTGCAGGCGATTTCAAGTTTTCTTCTCGGTAGCCTTACTGGACCTATGAATTGCATGCTGAGTGTAGAGGCGAGATTTTTTATCTGCTCTACTACGTTATCGAGGGCTGAAGGGTCCTCTCCGCTAAGTTTAATTCTGACTTTAGTCATTTTAATACCTCATTAAATTAGAACTAGGTCTAAATTAACTTGAAAACATATTTAAACCTAACTTAGTTGAGTTGAGCTCGAAATTGATCCTAATAAAAGTAAAACATAAAAAAGTAAGACATAAGAAAAATCTACAAGAAGAAATAACTTTATAAACTACCTCGTAGATATTACTTTCTAGTTCTAGAGGTTCAATATGCACTTGCTTACACTTAAGGGGTACTTCCTATCGGGTGTTGTATCATGAAGGCAGTATTGGCACTTAAAGACGGAACAATAATAGAGGGAATCGGTTTTGGTGCAGAAAGTGAGAAAATGGGCGAGTTGGTTTTCAATACCTCGATGATGGGCTATCAGGAAGCTTTAACCGATCCAAGTTATGGTGGCCAGATACTTCTTATGACCTACCCCATTATCGGTAATTATGGTACCAATAATAATGATGGAGAAAGTAACCGTATCCACCCCGAAGGTTTCGTAGTTCGCGAACACAGTCCCGAAGGCTATCATATCAATTCCACTTCCTCAATAAGTGAATTCCTAAAAGAAAATAATGTTCCTGGTATATCTGGTATAGATACAAGATTTATTGTCCGAAAAATAAGGAATGAAGGTGTAATGCCTGCAATACTTGCAACATCGAAAAACCAAATCGATCCAAAAAAACTACTCGAACGCCTTAACTTTGATTACTCTTCAATAGATTTTGTTTCCAAAGCAAGCACCAAAAAAATCCAGATTTTTGGAAAAGGCAACAAAAAAAGAATTGCTCTCATAGATTACGGTGTAAAAATGGGCATCGTTCGTCAACTTGTAAATCGTGGCTGCCAGGTTAGTGTACTCCCAAGTTCTTTATCATCCTCAGAAATCCTCTCCCTTGAACCTGATGGCATAGTACTCTCAAATGGTCCGGGTGATCCTGGCATTGTGACAAGTGCGCATCGTACAATCTCTGAATTAGGCGGTAAAATCCCAATATTTGGCATCTGTCTTGGCCACCAGCTTCTTGCACATGCCTTTGGGGGTAATACCTACAAGCTCAAATTCGGTCATAGAGGTTCCAATCATGCTATCCTCGATCTGGAAAAGAATAAAATTGCAATAACCACCCAAAACCACGGGTTTGCAGTAGGTAATATTCCAAAAGGTTTTGAAATTACTCATGTAAATGTAAATGATAAAAGTGTGGAAGGGATGCGGGATAAAAATCGCAATATCTTATCAGTGCAGTACCATCCCGAAGCCTGCCCGGGGCCACACGATTCACGCTATCTTTTTGATGAATTTATGAGGATGATTTAATGACACAAGACACAAAGCAAACCGGAAATGAAAAAGAAAATACAGTTAGTACATCTGAAAAATTAGTGAGTGAAAATGTCCAGTGCAGTTTCTGTGGAAATGGTACCATGTGCGATCAATGCACAAAAAATCCTGCCGGGATGAATAGTTCAGAACATATGTGCTATGATTGCTACCAGAAAATGGGTGGTAAGATACCTGAAAATGTAAGGGATAAAACACACGTATGTATTCCACCGGAAAAAGTTCAGGAAAACTTTGAAAATTTCCTAAACCAGATGACCTATCGTGCATTTACTGACCTTTGGGGCGCAGAAAAAAAGAAACTTAAAGAAATGTCCAGACAGGATCTTGCACAAACTTCATTCTTTGAAGGTGCACGCTTTATGTTTGATTTCATGCAGCGTATGTCTGCTGAAAACCGTGCGGCAGATCAGGCAGCTCAGGAGAAAAACCCCGAGCCAAAACCAGAAAAGTAGCAAAATATTGTCAGGAGTTGAAAAATGAAAATAAAAAAAGTTCTTGTAATAGGTTCAGGGCCTATTGTAATCGGACAATCTGCGGAATTTGATTACTCTGGTGCACAGGCCTGCCGTGCACTTCGGGAAGAGGGCGTGGAAGTGGTGCTTGTAAATTCCAATCCAGCTACCATACAAACTGACAAGGATACTGCCGATATTGTATATGTTGAACCGCTTACGCAAGCGGTAATAGAAAAAATAATTGAGAAAGAAAAACCGGATGCCCTTCTGGCGACTTTTGGAGGCCAGACTGCACTCAACCTTTCGATGGAATTGCACCGGCTTGGAATTCTGGATAAATATAAAGTGAAGTTCCTTGGCACTAATGCCGAGGCTATAGACATGGCCGAGTCCCGGGAAAAGTTCAATCGCCTTATGGAAAAAATTGGCATCCCCATTCTCCCAGGTAAAGTTGTAAAAGACATTAAAACTGCAAAAGAATTTGCCAAAATTGGTTATCCACTTATTATTCGTCCATCATTCACATTAGGTGGTACTGGTGGTGGCACAGCCTGGAATGAAGAAGAACTCATAAAAATACTTGAAAACGCACTTCGTTTAAGTGCAACCAAAGAAGCTCTGGTTGAGAAAAGTGCACTTGGGTGGGGTGAATTTGAATACGAAGTAATCCGGGATTCTCAAGGTAATGCATCCATAATATGCAATATGGAAAATTTCGATCCTATGGGAGTTCACACTGGTGAAAGCATTGTTGTTGCGCCATCACAAACTTTAAGCGATAATGATCATCAGATGCTTCGTGATGCAGCACTCCGTATTGTTCATGCTATCAATATCCAAGGGGGTTGCAATGTGCAATTTGGTATGAACCAGGAAACTGGCAACTATGTTGTTATCGAAGTCAACCCACGCTTATCACGTTCATCTGCACTTGCTTCAAAAGCTACCGGTTATCCTATTGCAAGAGTTGCAGCTAAAATTGCTCTAGGTCACACCCTTCCGGAAATCCAAAATGCAATAACTCATACTAGCGCTGCATTTGAACCGTCAATGGACTATTGTGTAGTGAAAATTCCACGCTGGCCATTTGATAAGTTCCCAAAAACTTCACGTATAATCGGAACTCAGATGAAAAGTACTGGTGAAGTGATGGGCATCGGGAGGACATTTGCAGAAGCTCTAAATAAAGCAATTCGCAGTCTTGAAGTAAAAATTCCAAAAGATGCAGACCTCAAGGAGGAAGCACATCTTTTCCCACCTACTGATCTGAGGCTTTTTGCAATATTAAAATGCCTTCGTATGGGTATGAAAATTGAAGAAATTAAGAAAAAAACCAAAATCCATCTATGGTTCCTAAGAAAGCTTGCAGAAATGGTTTCACTTGAGCAAAAAATCCATTCAACATTCAAATATGAAAAGCCTGATACCGTACTTCTTCTTCAAGCAAAGCGGGCTGGCTTTTCGGATTCCCAAATTGGTTCCCTTATCGGGAAAGATGAGCAAAAAGTGCGTGCATTGCGCAAATCTCTTGGAATAATCCCAACATATAAAATTGTCGACTCATGTGCTGGTGAATTTGAAGCACTTACCCCTTACTATTATTCTGTTTATGAGGAGGAAAACGAGGCAAAGAAACTTGGTGACAATTCAATTATAGTTCTTGGTTCAGGTCCTATACGGATCGGTCAGGGAATAGAATTTGACTACTGCTGCTCACATGCAGCCTTTGCTATCCGAGATCTTGGCTACAAAAGCATTATGATAAATAATAACCCCGAAACCGTAAGTACCGATTTCGATTCGAGTAATCGCCTTTATTTCGAGCCCCTTACATTCGAAGATGTTATGAATGTAGTTGAAAACGAATCACCAAAAGGTGTGATAGTCCAGCTTGGTGGACAGACTAGTCTTAATATTGCAGAAAAACTTTCTTCCGCCGGAGCAACAATACTCGGAACAAGTATAGACGGAATTGATCTTGCAGAGGATCGTGAACGCTTCCGTGAGCTTGCATATTCCCTCAAAATTCCCCAGCCTGATAATGGAACTGCAATGAGCGAAGATCAAGCCCTAGAAGTTGCCTCAAGAATCGGCTATCCAATTGTTGTAAGGCCAAGTTATGTTATAGCTGGAAGAGCAATGGAAATTGTAAGGAGCGATCAAGATTTGCGATGCTACATCCATGAGGCTGTCGAAGTCAGTGACAAACGTCCAGTTCTAATAGATAAATACGTTGACAATGCAATAGAGTGCGAAGTTGATGCGGTAAGCGATGGGAAAGAAATTTTTATCGGAGGCCTGATGGAGCATATTGAACCAGCAGGTGTGCATTCAGGTGATGCTAATATCGTCCTTCCATCCATGCGTCTTAGTCAAAAAGAAATACAAACAATAAATGATTATACAAACAAAATTTCCCGTGCTCTTGGAGTTGTTGGTTTTGTTAATATCCAGTTTGTAGTGAAAGAAGGTATTGTTTATATCCTTGAAGCCAATCCGCGGGCAAGTCGAACGGTGCCATTTGTAAGTAAAGCCATAATGATCCCACTAACCAAGCTTGCAGTGCGGGCAATGTTGGGTGAAAGCATAAAAAAATCAAATTTAACTCCACGTTCGACATTTGCTGTCAAAAGCGTGGTTTTTCCATTCTTAAAACTTCATGGTACTGACATAAAACTCGGCCCTGAAATGCGTAGTACTGGTGAGACGATGGGGATTGGTCGTTCATTTGAAATGGCTTATTACAAGGCTCTTCTTGCTGCAGGCATAAAGCTTGATGAAAACAAATCTCCAAGCGCCTTCATCAGCCTGGCCGATGAGGATAAAAAAATCATTCCAAAACTGGCTGCTCTTCTTTCCAAACTTGGTTTTAAGATCTATGGCACACTTGGCACAGTAGGTACCATTCCAGGTGCAATTGCAATACCTAAAATCGGCCACGGGCATCCCGATGTTGTTGAACTTATTGAATCCGGAACCATATCTATAGTTATAAACACCCCGACCAGAGGGGGCGGTGCACATACTGACGGTTTTAAGATGAGGCGTTCCAGCATCCAAATGGGTATTCCATGTATAACGAATTTGAGCACCGCATATGAATTACTTAATGCCATGGATCATCTAAGGAAAAAAGATCTTGAAGTAAGGCGTCTGGATGAGTATTGATTGTTTAACTATGCGCCAAGAATACTTGGGTCGAGCAGATGAATTGGCGCAAATTTTTTAACATAAAAACCGTGCGAGCCCTCAGGCGAGCGAAAGGAAAATTATCATAAAAATATCCTAAAGAGTAAAAGCAAAGTTGGGATAATTATCGCACCCATCAATGTTGTCCTTTCTACCCCCATCCTAAGTGTAAGCCAGCCCAAACCTGTTGAAATAATCAATACCATCAAACCCAAAAATCCATCTATCAGAAAGGTTATTGAAATAAGATAGGCTGCAAGAATGTAATTTACCTTAGAGAAATCAAAAGAGGATATTTTTCCAAAATATCTGCGCAGCAAATACACTACCAGACTTGTGATAGCTAT
>JAHFFJ010000003.1:13525-58879 GCA_023248035.1 Microcaldota archaeon | reverse complement strand
TAAAGACCATCCTCTGGATGTTTTATTATGATTTTTTCGACGTTATTTTTGTTGTCCTTAACTTTTCCGTTATTTGTCTCTCCATTTACAAAGCTTGGAGTCCCGCCTCGGTAAATCTTTCCAGAAGGTGACAAAAGCTCGAGATCAAGATCGTTTATTATTACACCACCACCAGCTACATTTGGCGGATCGTACCATGTTAGCGTCATAGTAAGTGGTTTGTTTGATGTGAATCTGACATTCTCTATTTTATAAGTATCACCGTTACTGAGCGTTATGTTGTCAACAAACTGTACTCTAGCTGTGTGATTTTCGGGAGCTATAGAATTTGTTATGTTCACCCGTCCCCAACCCTCTTTTGTGTCTGGTACTGATCCGGTATTCCGACTATTATCCATGTCAATTGCGCCGTTTAATATGAACGCCTTAAGCAGCATGCCGCTTGAGTTTGTTGCCCGCATGGTTTGGAGATACTCCCTTATCAAAGCTGCAATCCCCGCAACGTGTGGTGCAGACATAGATGCTCCAGAGCAATAAACGTATTTTGGATTTCTCGTGTCTATTTTGTTAGCACCACACCAATTTAGTGGAGCCTGGCTTGAGAGCATTGATGAAATGTCAACCCCTGGTGCCAGTGCATCCGGCTTAATTCTGCCATCAGTAGTTGGTCCAATACCGGTGAATCCTGACCAGTCGTTCATGTTGTCGCACCCTGTTCCGCAGCCACCGTTGTATCCAGGTGGATTTGTATTTTCAGATGCCCCGATCACAAGTGCGTTTTTCGAAACGTCCGGAGTTCCAAGTCCAAGTCCTGGTGGCGGACCACTGTTTGTCGAGGCAAATATCACAAGTGCATCCTGATTCATGTAAGTGAAATTATCCACATCTCCTTCCCGTGTGTCATAGTTTGGGCCATCATCCCACCCCCAACTGTTGCTCTGCACCTTTGCATTCGCATTATATACGAGTGTCAGCCTTTGCATGATAGACCCCGTACTTGAGGAAAAAACTACACTTGCTTTTGGTGCTACGCCTGTTATACCAATTATTCCAGAAGAAGACCCGTTTCCTGCTGCTATTCCAACTACATGAGTACCATGGCCATTACTGTCCTTCCAGATTGCTGTTACGTTTATCACTCGGTTGCGTATATCGCTATTCAGAGTGGTCAGGTTGCCAGTATCCAGTCCGGTGTCTGTTATACCTATCATCTGTCCCTGTCCGCTAAGGTCAAGTATCTGTCCAGTTCCCGGAGATCTTACCCCGGTTATGGTCGAGGCAACATCCATCCGATAAGTTTCAGGTGTGTTGATCGTTATCTCTTTCACTTCGTCAATGAATGCGATTTCTTTCACTTTTGTTTGAGGAACTGTGACATTAAATTCTTCACCATACTTAGAATCATCAGGCGCATATGCCTCTTTGATTTCCCCACCGAGCTTGACAATGCTCTCAACAAAACCACTATCCTGCTTTTCGCTAAATAAGACGACCCGAAGCGAAATTTTTTCATTTGGATCAGTTAATTCCCCATTTACGAATTTATCATAAAGAATCGGATCGAGTTTGTATGCAGGTTGATAACTATCAACATAACGAACACCCCCAATTGTCTGGAACTGGCTTTTGGATGCTCCATGGACAAGTAGTCCGTTATCTGGAATGTAACCTATTATTGAGCCTGAAAGCAGGCTAAACAGATTTCCACCCTTTCCCTCTTCGTACTGAACTACGTAATATCCGCTTTCTTTATCAGATATGAGTTCCTTTGCTATTCCGGGTTGCTCCGTTAATGGATCAAAAGCAAAATTTCTTATAAAAAGATTACTGTCACATGCGTCTCCTTTTCCATCCCCATCTTTGTCAGCTTGATCCTGGTTGCTGTTCTGCGGGCAATTATCAGCCCTATCTAAAACTCCATCAAGATCGCTATCGTTTTTGGTGTTTATGCTCGTGTTTACAGCATTCGTTTTATCGCTGCTAGGTTTAGAAACAAAAAAGAATACCCCAAGAACTAATACTATGACTACTAAGCCGAACACGATTAATCTTTTGTCCATTGGTTCTCTAGAACTTGCTTAATGCTTATATTTTTATCCTGAAGATCGTGCAACTGCATATCTCCTAATTCAGCGACATTCGCTTCAGTTCACTCAAAGAATCAAAATCTGGGCCATCCGAATAAATTGTAAAAACACCCCATGATAAAGATACCGATCCGTGAATCGCATCCCCGAATTTCAAGGTCGAATATTTCTTCATAACTTCATTCATGGATTTGGTTTATCCTATTTTTGTTTGGCTACTCCTTCATACTCCTTCACGAGCCTTTTCGCTTCCTCTTCACCTTTAGCTTCTGCAAAAATCCTCACGTATGGTTCGGTTCCCGAAGGGCGGACAATCACCCAAGACTCTTTCATGTTGATTCTTACGCCATCGATATCGATATAATCTAGTTTTTTGCTTTTTGCATATTTGAGAACTCTAGCTATCATTTGCTTTTTTGTTTTTTCGTTCTTTGCATCTATTTTGGTTTTGATATTATAGTATTTTGGGACAAGTTCTAACCAGTTGCTCAATGGCTTTTGGCAAATAGCTTCCACCATTTTTGCCGCAGTTAAAAATCCATCTTTGGCAAGTGAGAATTCAGGAAAAATCACTCCACCAACTTCCTCCCCACCAATTGCTGCTGGCTTCTTTATCATCTCTTCACAAAGGTAAGGTGCGCCAATTGCGGTGTAGCGTATTTTTCCACCATATGATTTTGCAACATCTTCAACCGCTTTGCTAGTCGCTACTGTTGTAACCACGTCTCCTCTTGCCAGGACAGAGTTGAATTTCCAAATTATCGAGAGTGCAAAAACTTTATCCCCAATGACATAGCCCCCTTTTTCATCAACAAAAATTACTCTATCCCCATCGCCATCCCATGCAACTCCGGCATTCGCACCACTAGACTGAACCAGTGCAACCAGGTCCTTCACGTTCCCCTCACTTGGTTCAGATGCTCGGCCGGGAAATTTGCCATCAGGATGCGAATTAAGCGTCAGAATCTCACAACCAAGTTCTTTGAACAACTTTGGTGCGATCACACATGCTGTTCCATTACCGCAATCCAATACTATTTTTGGCCTTTTCGCAGCTATCGCTTCGCGATTAACGGCATTCCCTATCGCTTCTATATGTTCCAAAGTTGCCCGGTCATATTTGGTTATTTTTCCAATATCATCCCACTTTGCAAGGCTGATTTTTTCCATCAGTTTTTCTATTTTCCCCCCACGCTCATGGGAAATAGCAACTCCAAAACCATCAACTACCTTAAGGGCATTCCATTCAGGTGGGTTATGCGATGCGCTCACTATAATGCAGCCTGCTGCACCAGTCTTTATCATGAATTCCGCGGTAGGGGAACTGGCAATTCCAATATCCAAGACATCACAGCCAACACTGGCAAGAGCACCCATTACTATTGACTGTAAAAGTTCACCTGTCATTCTACAGTCTCGCGCTACAATTATTTTTGGTTTTTCCCCTACTTTATCTGAAGATGATTTCGAGTTTTTGAGGTAGATTCCTATTGCCTGCGCAAGCTTAAGCGTAAGTTCTGGTGTAAGTTGATCGAATTTGCCACGCACACCGTTTGTTCCAAAGTACATGAATTGGATTTGGTTTATCAAATTTTAAGCTTTCTGCTATTTGAGTTTTCCAAACATTGATGCTGCAAGTCCAATCATTGCTGCACTAAAAGCTGCAAGAACACCAAGATCGGTGTAAAATGCAAATCGCGATACATCTATCAATGCTCCACGTAGTCCATCCACTCCGTACATAAGCGGATCTATTGCAGCTGCTATTCCCATTACTGGGGGCACATTATCCAAAGGGAAAAACGCTCCGGAAAGAAGGAATATCGGCATAACAAGAAGGCTCATAATAACCTGGAAGCCTTCCATACTGTTCATGCTTGCTGCAATTACAAGCCCAAGCGAAACAAAAGCAGCAGAAATAAGAGCCATGAACAACAATGCCAAGAGGAAACCCCCTGGCGTTATCATCTCTATTGTTATCCCCCCAAAAAGCATCCCCAAAATAAGTACAAGTATGCCATTCAAAATCGATATGGTCGCACTCCCGGCAACCTTTCCAAGTACTATATCCGTTCTGGAAGCAGGTGCAACTAATATTTCCTTTAGGAAACCAAACTGGCGATCATATATTACGGAAACACCTGAAAATATCGATGTGAATAAGAGCGACATCCCTATCACTCCTGGAGTTATGAATGCCATGTAATTACCGCCAGAAGCTATAGTGGCACTTAATCCAACTCCCATTATCCCAAGCCACAAAAATGGCATTGCAAGATTTCCTATTATCCTTGGTTTTTCACGTGTGAATTTTTTTATCTCTCTAAGCCATATAGTGTAAATTATTCCAAGATCCACTAGCGCCACCTTCCCTTCATTGCCCTTATCGTCTGTTTGTTATCTCCTTCTTCTTCCCTTATCGCACGGCCAGTGTAGTGTATGAAAACATCCTCGAGGCTCGGTCTTTTTATGGTTGCAGAACTTACTGTTAATTTGGCTTTTTGTGCTAGCTGGATTATTTTTGGCAGCGCAATTGCACCATCATCTATCAGGATATTGAGGCTACTATCAAAATTTCTCACTTCCTTTACCTCTTTTTCCTTTGAAAGAAGTTCTTCCATTTTCTTTATATCATCCACTTTTATTGTTACAATATCCCCACCCAATATTCCCTTTAGTTTTTCTGGTGTGTCCAAGGCAACAATATTGCCATGATCTATTATTGCTATCCTATCACAAAGTGAATCAGCCTCATCAAGATAGTGCGTTGTAAGTATGACAGTAACTCCTTGTTTCTTTATCTGCTTAATATGATCCCAGAGCTTTCTCCTTGTTTGTGGGTCAAGGCCAATAGTAGGTTCATCCAGAAAAAGTACTTTTGGGAGATGCATAAGGCCGCGTGCAATTTCGAGGCGTCTTTTCATCCCACCCGAAAAGCTTCGCACAAGGCTATCTGCCCTATCATCCAATTCCACCAGTTTAAGAAGTTCATCTGTTCGTGCTTTGCGCTCGTTCCCAGACATCCTATAAAGTCGGCCGTGGAAATCCATATTTTCTCTTGCGGTAAGTTCATCATCCAGGCTCGGATCCTGGAAAACAACTCCTATAGATTTTCGTACTTCATCCTTTTTGGTAATCGAATTGTTTGCAACGCTAGCTTCGCCTGATGTAGGATCCAGAAGGGTTGCTAACATAGAAATAGTAGTAGTTTTACCTGCTCCATTTGGGCCAAGTAATCCAAAAATCTCACCCTCATCTATCTCAAGTGATATCCCATTTACAGCTGTAAAATCGCCAAATTTTTTGGTCAAATTTTTAATGCTTATTATGTTCAATTTTCCACCTGCAAGTTTTGATTTAACCTTTCATATTTATAATCAATTAAAAAAACTTCAAATTAAAATTTATAAATAGTTTCAGACTTAATCTGTATCTTAAGTATCAAAATCAATTTCTCTTCCTTAAATACTTCGTATATCAGCCTGTACCTGCCAATTCTTATGCCATATATATGTTCTCTTCCAGCAACCTTCCTAACGTCATAAAATCTGAATGGGTACGGCTCATCTCTTAAAAATTTACAAGCTTCAATGACCTTTGCTCTATATTCCAAAGGACATTCATCTATTTCCTTTTTCGCGGATTTTTTAAATTCAACCTGGAACATCAGCAAAACCCTAGAGTTCATCAAGTTTTATTGTCTGTCCTTTTTTGTGCTCTTCTAAGGCTTCCGCTCTTAATTTGTCAATTTCTTTTAATTCTTTTTCTGAAAGAGTCTCCTCTGGTATTAGAATATTTTCCAAATATTCTAGTTTTTTTCTAACTAACCTGATTTCTTCGTAAACAGTATTTATATCAACATTTTTCATACACACTCACTACTGTGATAATATATATAAACAGTTAAAATTAGATTAGATCCCATGCAAATCCAAATTCTCCGTCTTGGTCATCGGCTCCCACGCGATGAGCGTATCTCCACTCATGTTGCACTTGTGGCAAGGGCATTTGGAGCGTCATCTATATTCTATTCCGGTCAGCATGACTCTGGCCTTGAACTAAGTGTTTCACGTATTACTGATCAATGGGGCAAAGGAGCAAAGGAAAATGGCGATTTTTCTATCGAGTACATAAAAAACCCAATTCCGTTTATCAAAAAGAAAAAAAAGGATGGCTTTGCCATTGTTCATCTTACTATGTATGGACTACCTATAAACCAAAAATTAAATGAAATAAGAAAACTCGAGCGAGTGATTATGGTTGTAGGGTCTGAGCAGGTTCCAGCTGAAATTTACCACCTTGCAGACTTCAACATCTCAATAACAAACCAGCCTCATAGCGAAGTGGCTGCACTTGCAATCGCTCTTGATAGGATCCTAGATGGAAAAGCTGTTGCGGGGGGTATTGAGTTTGGCGGCAAAGTGGAAATTGAACCAAAAGCGAGGGGGAAGAGTCTTTGTGTAATTAATCAAAAAAAATGATTACACAACCTATCATTTCAGTTTCCTTACCGTTGTCTTTAGCCTTGCCATTATCGGTACATCCAGTCTGTAAATCCTGCTAAACTCATCAAGCCTCCTTATGAACAGTTGAATCAATTCTGTTGTCAAAGCTTGAGTTCTCAATTCTGCTTCAATATACTTCCAGTTAAGGTTTGGGTACAAAATTTGCATATCTCCCAAGTCTCTTTTTCTACTTTCGCTTGCAAGTCCCTTGAAAAGGAAAATATCTTCTCTTGATAGAATATAAACCGTTAGTTTACCGTATTGCTTGTATTTTTCTGCCCTCTGAATCATTGACTTTGACAGAATTAGTTTTCCTACTACTTGCTTAACAAACAAGTCTAAATGAAAACCATCTTTATTCTCGAACATCCTTGCAGCTTTAAGGTTTTCATGTTCTGATTTTATAGTAAATGGTTCAAAATATTGTGCTCCAAAGAGCGCATCGCAAAATAGCTCGTAATCCAGGTCATTTTTGAAAACAATATCAATATCCTTTGTTGATTCCTTCAGTCCGCGGAAGGACATGGCACAGCCCCCTATAAGGTAGACGCTGAGCGGTCTTTTAATTCGTGAACCAATGATTTCAAGTTCGGTATCGATATATTTTGCGTCAAACATCTAGACCGCCTCAACTTCTTCCCATGAAGGGAATCCTTCGAAAGTTTTCCCGTTTTTTGATTCTACAAACTGGATCAGCTTCGTTATGAATTCTTCTTTCAGGCCAAAACGCTGCTTCTTTTTTAGCAATTTATCACTAAATTTGTGCCTAAACATAAGAGAAGCAACGTAAGCTATGCTTCTTATATCTCTGCTAAGAGCTAAAGTATGAATTATTATATCCTCTAAATCAGGTTTAATATTCGTGTAATAATATTTTCCTGCAAGAATTAAATCTATGCCGTATTTGTGAAACACACTATAAGATGTAAGCCAATAATTTTTAGGCGAATTTTCCTGTCCAGTGACAAAAACTACCTCAACCCCCAACACACTATCAAATGAGAAAAATACTTGTTTTATATCTTCCATTTCATGTTCACCCTCTGCCACATACATCTGCATTAATACATCCCTGCAAAATTCAGCTGCAGGCAAAGCTTCTTCTCTCAAACTATACACTCCTCTAGTGGGCATAAAAATTATTCCTGTTTTTCTAAGTTTGCTTAAAATCTTCTTAGCAGATACTGCAGGAATATCCAAATCCCGTATCCTGAATTTTTGCCTATTTTTAATAAAGCTTAAAAGAAACGGTACTCTACCAATCAAAATATCCTTTAGTTTAATTTCTGGAAATGTTTGTCTTACCCCAAAAAAACCAAACCAAATTGCATACTCAAGATGTATTTCTTTATGCTGGCCATCTCTCCTAAGAGTAACTAGTCGGTATCTTTCAAGTTTTTTTATGTATTTTGTGAGGTTGGATTTTTTTATCCCTAGTGTTATGGCAACCGATTTGAAAGTAGCTTTTCTGCCCATTAGGTAATCTAGAATCTCTATCTCCCTGTTACTTATCTTCATAGTATAAAATAATATAACTACTATAGTATAAAGTTATCTTTTTTGATACTAAAACTCAAATATACGCAGAAATTGTTATCGCTATAAATTTCCAGACGTCCACCTCTTGTGACACCCTTTTTTTAATCTTTCCAACCACAATAACTATGGATGCGTTTAGTCCCAAATAGGTCTTAGTATGGCCGGTTCCCGTATAAATCCGGAGGATCAAAAAGGGGGGTTAGGCCAATCACTTTCGCACAGAAGAAAACTTTTCACATTTGGCCGTTACTTTTCTATTTTTAGTGCTGCTGCTCTTGCAACCGTTATGACGACCGAGAGCGCAAACAATATAAACAATTTAGGAGTAAGATCTGCTATGGCACAACCCTCCCAGCTAACTACGGATGAAAGTAAGAGGCATTTGCTTTCAAGTGCAAAAGAGGCGGCAACTGCCTATCGCGATTATCTTCTTTCAGGTAATCCAGCAAGTTACCAGCGCTTTATGAGTATTTACGATCAGCCCTTCAATGGTTTAGCCTTTAACAACCAAAGAGTATTTCGTAACTCGCTTATAAGCGAGATCCAAAACTACCTAAAACAACCCGAACTAAGTTCACTTTATGAGGCTTTCAAAAAGGACAAACCGCACGTACTATTTGTAAGGATGGAGCCTGCAATACTGCTTGTAGACTTTATTCTTACAGTATCGAAAATCCGCTCTGAAATTGGGAGTATAAAAACACCTGCTGCAATGGAAGATCTGAAAAATAAGTTTGGTAATCATCTTGTTTCTGAATTGTCCAATAGAATGCCAACTGAAGCTGCCAGAATGGCTATTGCGGCATTAAAAGCCCACCTTCTTACTGGCGATAGCGTAAAGGGGGCAGAATTTAGTGCAATTTTTGCTGCGAATACTTCACCAGAATTCATGATTGGCTTTAGTGCAGCATTCCATGAAAGCATTTCTTCCGATAAACAACTAGGTCCTATTTTCCAGGCATATAAGAAAAAGAAAGACAATGACCCTGACCCTGCAAAACGAGGGGTAGATCCAAGGGAATTTGCAGCTGTTGTGTCTGAAATATATAAAGACCTTCCAAAGGGTGACTCCAAAAAAATTGAAACATTAAAGGTCCAGTATGATAATGATTCTCTAGGAGTCAAAATAGTTGAACCAGTAGCCACTCTCTATAGGCTTGCTCTAGCAAGAAGGGCTGCATCCACTCTTGAAGGCATAACTACTGCATCCACCCGCCTTGAAATAGCAAAGGCAGGGCAGGATTTTTCACAAATACTCAAGGGAACATACCTAGGAGATTCAATAATAAACGACAACGTTTTCTTTGACGAATTCAAGAATCTCTATCGTGAAAAATTGCGTTCAAATGTCCTTATTGGTACCCTTGCCCTTCGTCTTAATCGTAATTTCTTTGCAATATCATTACGAGATATCTACACTTCACTTGCCAAAAATTCAGATCGTGATGCTCTTAAAAGAGACTATGGTTCGCAGCTGGTTAATTTTGTTTTCCAAAATTACTCTACGCTGGGTTGGCTCATTCGTCCCGCAGGCAATGTTGCAACTATGATGAATGCAAGAGCCAGTGAAGGGGATGCTGTTGCAAAGAGACTTTGGGAAATGTCAACTACTGATCAAAAAGGTAAGGCGACTTCGGTTGCTTATTCCATTGCACTTACCGAAAGAATGAGTAAGCAGGCATTAGGTGAAAAACTTGAGACTGCAAATATTATTCAGAAAAATTTCACTAGTCTATCCTGGCTTTCTAAACCTGTTGCTGATCTGAGTGCGGAATATAACCGTCTACTTTCTATTCGTGATCCCACTGCTATTGCACTTGCAAATGCAGGTATACAAGTTAGTGATCTTGCCTGGCTTTCTACAAATTATAATGAAATTGTACTTGCAAGAACAAATCGGGAAGCGGTACCTCCGGTAGATGGTCGCAAGTTGGTTGACCTAATAGACAAGAATTTTGATCAATTATCATGGTTATCCAAACTACCTGGAGATGCGTATTCCGATTTCACTGCTCTTGTTAGTGCAAAAGATAAACTTGCACTTGCCCTTTCTGGAGCAGGAATGCAAAAAGTAAATATCCTACAAATGAACACTGCTTATGCTGAGATCTCTGGGGTAAGGCAAAAACGGGCGGCATTTGTAACAGCTCAAGGCAAAGAAGGCCAAAAATTCTACGATACTGTTTCATCCAATCTTCAGGCATTGAGCTGGATAGTAAGGCCAGTAGAGCAGATTGATGAGGAAATGGGTAAAAGAAATAAAGAGCTACTCCCGCTCTATCGAAATCCATCGGTTGGCTATTCTGTAGATGGCCTCTCAAGAGCATTTTATGCAATTTATCTTGAACTTGGTAAATCCTCACCTGATCGCGCTGCTCTTGTTGCGGCTTATGGTGAAAATGCACTAAAGATTGTCCAAGCGAACTATTCACGATTAAACTGGAAGAATGAGCGTGATGCCCAAGAGAACATATCTAACACTAATGATCCAATTTCTCTTCGTGTTGGCGAAGCAAATCTTCTTTATAGCTTTACACCCACCCAGCTTTCTTCTTCCATGGTGCGTGCACGTCTTGCAATAAGTGCAAGTGCACTTGAAAAAATGGATGTAGAAGATTCGCTAGGTACGCTCTTTGTCAATCCTGTAACCTCACGTGTTACGATTTCTAGCGGGCCAGTTGTTTCTGGCAATGAAATTAGCGATAAAATCCAAGAAATAAGCAATACTTATAATGAACTGGAAGCTGCAGCTAAAGATGTTGAACGCCAGCTTGGTGAAGATATTTTTGTCCCAGCAAGAGCGGTTTTACGTGAGCATCTATGGAAATGGAGGAGGGAAAACGAACGCCTCAAAACAGCAGCTGAATCAAGCGGAGATCACCAATCCCTAAAAAGAATCAGTGATCAGCAGGACCAACTAAGAAATCAGATGGTAAACGGATTTGAACTTAGGAAAGCTGCTGAACTTGCATTTGCAATGATTCATCTTGCCGAAACTGGCGGAGATATAAATTCCACTTCAGGATTTTCAGTTTCAAGTGGGGATACGGTAACTCTTCAAAGACTCCTTGCATGGTATGAAAGTACCGGACAAAAAGACCTCACCCATGAAAAACAATCTGCAATTGGTGATGTGGTTGCAAGCGTGCTTTATCGTGCCACTCCCGAACTTTATCGATTCATAAACAGTATGGATGATCGGACCTATCCTCAGGTTCTTGGAAGGCTGTATTCCGAACTTAGGGCAGGAGGCCTGGATGAGCGCAATCGTGTAAGGCTTAATGAACAATATGGGTCAGCATTTGTAGCTGGAGTAGAAAGCAATCTTCATGATCTTAGGGTTCTTGAAAATCCAGCATTCAAAGTTTCTGATATCCCTCCTAAAATTAACAAGATACTCATGCATGCCTACCGAAAACAGGACAACCACCTTTATGATGCAGTTGTGAAAATTTATGAAGATGGAATTACCCATGCACCTACTCCGCAAGATTCGGAGCCATACAAAGCAGATTATATAAGGGTGGTCAATGAGCTTCGGGAGGCATACGGTCCGGAATTGGTACGTTTTGTTTTTGCCAACCAGAAAGAGCTTAGCTCGATAAAAGATCCAAATGATCTTCACAACCTCAAACCAGGATTAGAGGAGGGACTTAATGCTGCATTTGATAAAGGCCCTGGGCCTGGACGTGCAAACTTTATGTATAATTTCCATCATGTTGCTGATGTTGTGCCACAGGTTTATGTTGATATTAAATCCGCGCTTTCATTTTCCAATGCAGTTGATTCAACACCAGGTCAGGTAGGTAGTTTTGAAATCAACCTTCGTCATGCAGTAGAACATTATAGATCGGAATTTGGTGCAAGCGACTATCTATTTGGGCAATACATAAACCTCGATTTGCTCAATAAAAGTGTTGGACGTCTTGCAAAACGTTACAACCTATCACTAACTGGTTCAGTTGCTTCAAGAGGCTTACGTTCACCAGAAGATATGGTATCATTTTTAACTTCAGAATCCGGACGGTCGCTTGTTGCTGCCGGACATAAATTCTACGATCAGCTCGAGACCAACTATCTCATGTCGAGAGAAAAAGAAGGAACCAATGTGAGTTCGCTTGGATGGGAGTATAGTGATGATTCTATCAAGAGCCTAAGAAATCAGCTAAGCATACTTGATGCACTTTATCTTGGTGTAGCTCTTGAACATATCGGAGGAACAGATTCTGCATTCAGTTCCCAGGCTGCACGGGCAACCATGGATTCAGTACTTCTTATTGCTCACCGGGATCCTTATCTTGTTGGTCCCTATCTTCTCAATGTCCTTCCAGCTCTTATTGAAGTTTGTCCTGATGAAAAGAGCCTGGTCGCAGCAATTACTGCATTTAACAACCTCTTCTCCACCCGCTATCAGGATGGTATGCGTGACCTTGCTTATAGCACTTCAATTAATCGTAAATATTTCCTCGAAGTCTTCGAAAAAATTGGAAAGAATCTTCCCATCATCACAAGTACCTACGATCACACCCGTCTTCAGGATGAACTTAGGAGAATACCAGAACCTCTAACTGATGAAAGCTACCTAAACCCATTCCTCTATCGTTACAAACCCTCTCCTCTTTTCGCCCAACCCCCGCAAATACCAAATCTTTATGGTGTCAACCCATTCCCATTTTCAATTGACTTTAGTCCAACTGCACCAACTAGCCCAAGCCTTCCAGTTCCTGGTGGCTTTACATTAGATTCCGGTGCGCGAGCAGGTTTCACAAGAATGTATGAAGGGCTAAGACCACCAACTGAAAGATTATTCCGTTTGAGAGTGCCTTCACCATTTAAGATCGATGCAATAGGTGAAGCAACAATAATTCGCAGCCTCACCAAGCTCTTTGGTCCAATGCCCACCGACTACAGCAGCTATTGGCTTAGTCACAATGCAGAAGCTGGTGGATTTGGTTCTATTGAAAGTGACCGGGCGGCTACCACCAGTCGTGCGGGTGCTGCTGCTCTTGGGGTTCATCGTGGTATAACTGGCGGTGTAACTGAACGTGCCATTTATACTGGTGAGACGAAAACTGATGATGCTTATAGTGCACCTCCACTAGCCGACCAACCAGATGCACCACCAATAAAAACTGCAACCTCAACAGTCACTCGTAACGCAGATGTGGAGGCAAGGGCAGGGGGAATAAGACTTGGTGTTCCAGGTGCAGATGACCTTATTCGTTCCCGTGCTTTATTCCATCACGAATTTGCTTCTACTGATAAAGAAGTTTCCGGCGGGACAATGGCAGATCCAACTTCACAAAGCCTTACTACTGCATTAAAAACTTCTGGACTTTTTGAAAGTTATTCAAGAATAGCTCGTAATAGCGGAACTGACATGCTCCTTCTTGTTGCAGGCGAACATGTTCCAGAACTAAAGGATAGTGCTGGTACTGTTGTCCAGACCAAGAACGACAAGCTAAAGACCCGTGCCTATATCCTTACACCAGAAGGCGGGATCTATCAGGTTGCATATGGACTTAATAGCAGCCGGGATGCAGTTGGAAATGATACTTCGGTACAAATACTCAACTACCTTTTTGGCAATACCAATCAGGACAACATTCTTGCCTCGCTTAAATTTATGGGAAGTAAAATGCTTACTAGCGATTCGGCAGCCCACGGTTTTGATGGTGCTGCTGTAGGTATAACTATACCTCGTGGAGTTGGTGATAATTTTGCTGCCCTCACTTTTGGTGAACTTGTAAGAAACATCAACACCATGGATCCCCTTCATGTCGAGCAGGCTGCTGGTATGGCAATTACTGATCTTCTTAGCAGCAAGAAACAAAGAAGCATTTATGCAGGATTCTATCGCGGCACTCAGGTTCTTGATCGTGCTGCAGTTGATCCAAAAAATCCCACTGCTGCTCCTTCAATAACAGGTTCGCACTGGTCAGAGGGAACAGGAGAACTTATGTGGCGTACGGTGCGTATTGACCCACTAGAATCAAGCTGGGAATTAAGGCTTGCAGGAGGAGGTCCGCAACCAACAATTGGTGCAAGATATCGTCGTGAAGATCGTCCTACAAAAACACGTACTACTGCATATGGACTTACACTTTCTCATCACGAAGTCGACCTTTTACAGGATTTCCGTGCAGTGAGTGCGGAAACCGACAAAATGTACACCAAGACAGTAAATAGTCTTGTTCATGCCTATCACTGGTCGGAAGATGAAGCACGCAATGTTGGGTGGCTGGTTTCTGCAAGCTACATGTACAGCCAGCTTGAGAATTGGGTAGTGAAAAATCCTGATGGTAGTTATTCTACTTCAACACAAGAAGTCGATGCAAATGGCAAGACTGTTCCAAGGCTCAATCCTAATTATGTTTCAGTGCTTATGATGTACTGGGCCAATCGCCATGGCATTCTTGTTGGTGGTGAGCGGGTTCCTGGTTTCCGTGCAATTTCCGATCGCATTGATCGGGCAATGAATGAAATTACTACCTCACCGGAAAACGAGCAATCGATACTTGAAGGTCTATCTAAGGATATGCAAAATGCAATGAAACAGGACATCTGGAAGTTTGCTCTAGGTTATGGGTATGATGGAGAACAGACAAGAATTTATGTTGTAGCTGCAGCAGGTAAGAATCCTGCATACGATGATCTTTCATCTGCTTATGGAAGCCTTTATGGACTTGTACTTTTCGGAAGGCCAACCAGCACATATTTCGATGTTGCTGCACACGCATTCCAATACGCACCTGTTGTCATAACTGAAAGTGGAGATGCAGCAACTGGAACTGCTCGTCTTGATGTGCAAAGACAAAAATCTACTCCATACACCAGTCTTTATGGTGGCTTTGGAGTGGTGGACTGGCCAGCAATCCAAGTAAATCGTTATGAACACGAGTTGCATGTTTCTAAGCAGGCACAACCCGTTCGCGCACTTCGTGACTGCTATGTTGAATTTGGTTCAGACTTTTCAAACTTCAGCCGCCTTGAGGATGCTTATGGAAAACCATTTGTAACTGCAGTTAGGGGCAGCCAGGCTAATCTTAGTTGGGTTGTTCGTCCTGTTTCTGAAATCGATCGGGAAATAAGTGCAAGGCTCGAAGAGCCCGCAGTTAGGCAAATGATGGTCAACTTTAAGCCAACTATAAAATCAGAGGACAAGACTGCTGATCTTGCAAAGGCTCTTGCAGATATCTATAGCGAACTTCGTGCTCCTACACCTGATGTACAAAGACTCGAATCTAAATATGGTAAAGATCTTGTGAGTGTGATTCGTCATTCTCCAGTTGCACTTGAATGGGTACTCCTACCAGAAAAGAGAATGGATTCACAGTTCAAAAAGAATTCAGAAGGAGTGCTAAAGGCAATCGCTGATGCGCCTATAAAACAGTCTCAAGGTTCAGAAAAATTATCTGGCGGTGAAGTTGCCCAGCTATTTGAGCAGAACATGGCCGCTGTTGTGTTGCAATCGCTTCCCGATCCTATCCTTGCAAGGCATCCTGAAAATTATGATGTAATTCTAGGGGCGCAGCTACAGAAAGAAGCTGCACTTGGAGCCAAGGCACCTCGCTATGATCATCTTTATATGCTAGTTACTGGTGATGCTGCAAATCCAGGTGCACGTTACTCTCTTCGTCTTGGTAATGACCTTGATCTTGAAGACTGGCAAAAGAAAGGCTATTTCATTGGCAGGGGTATAGTCAAAGTTGAAATAAAACGCAGTGGTGATGGCTATGACTTTGTATTTTCCGGAGATCGCAGAATGAGCTTCCTTACTGCAGCCCGTGTGGTTGGAGGAATAACTTTGCCTTTGAATTCTGAAATTCTTGGAACCACATACCAAGCTGGAAAGAACTTCACCGTTGGTGGTCTTGTTCAACTCCTTCAGGATCAAAAAGGAGACTGGCTTGCAGGTGCGCTTTATGGAATACGTGAGTTTGGAAACGAAGACTGGAAATCATGGAAAGTAGCAACCACTGCAAGAGTGAGCGGCATTACAACCGAAAAAATGAGCAGTAATCATTATTTCTACATCGCCTTTAATCGCACTGAAAGAAAAGTAATCGTAACTACCCAGGAAGAACACGATCTTTGCGTAAACGAAGGCAAGTGTGATCTTGGAAACTTTAGCCGTACTACAATTGGTACTGGTTACACCTGGGCAAGAGCCAATATATCAAGCGGAAGCAGTCTAGCACTCCATCTCTTCTTTGAGGGTGGTGTTGAATCAAGGCGGGACTTTTATGTTGCTAGTGAACAGGCAACCTACCCAGGATATACAGGCTACAAAAGCACTGTTAGTTCTGCATCTGACCTTACCAACCAGTTTGTGTTCCGGGCAGGTGTAGGGGTTTCTTTTAGTGATCAACAAAGAGAATTAATTGGTAGTTCATATACATTCTCATTAACGGGAGCACGCGGAACCTGGCCTAATGTAGCTGCTGATATTACTCAGGAAGAAACCATGCAGCCTTATGCAACAAGCATAACCAATGGCAGAATGCCATTATGGATTATGGGATATGCAAAAGTGAGTTTCTGATAAAATAAATTTTCATTTCTATTTTTTCTTTATTGCATTTTCATCCACTGGCGCATTTTTTCAGTAGCATAATCTACTTCTTCTACTTTTAAGTTTTCATGAGCATAATCCATTATTGGTTTGAGTGATTGCACTTTTGTCCCAATCTTATGCATCCATTTGAATCGCGGAAACAACCATATATGGAAATGGCTGTTTGAAGTATCTTCTTCCTGTATTAGATAAATGTTTTCGATATCTAACTTTCGCATCATCTTCCGTAACCTAAAAATAAATTTAATCAGATCCTGCTGCTCGTTTTCTGTTAGTTCGTCAATACTATATATGTGTCGTTTTGCAGCAACAATAACAAAAGCTGGAATAGGTACCTCATAATCCTGTTCTGCAACAAAATATTCAGTCTCTGCAATTTTACCTGGATTTTCAACTTTTCCTTGTTGAATTGAGCATGCAATACAGTTAATTTTTCTTTCTCTTCCTCGCAGATCAGTTATTTTATGCAAAGCTGCCATTTATTCCACTCCACTGATTATAGACTATTTTTTACCCTTTAATGCTGTTTCATCCACCAGAGCTGGCGGCATAAATGGTGGCAAAAGGTTGAATGGCCTTACCATGAATATTGTACTTAATCCGACATTTGAATTTATGGCATTTATTGCACTTCCTGCAATTTCAAGAGGTACCTTTCCTTTTTTATGCTCTAAAAGAAGCTTTTTGATATTCTCCGGCGTGTCCCTGCACAATGCTGTTCCCTTTACTTTAACAATTGCCACTTCGGGTTCGTAGTCAACTGTGTATGTGAAGGCTATTACTACTGTCTGCGGGTCTGTCGAACTGATCTTATCCATATCAACTTTTATGGAAAGACCTTTTGGTACGCCATTCGCCATCTTCCTTATCTCTGCACTGTTTGGTGTTACATCGACTACCTTTAACATTTTATCACGTTCATACCAACCCTTTCTAAAATAAAAAACTATCGCAAGCTCTAATTTTTCTATTAATTCATTCCACGGGATCAAAATGCAAATAAAACTAGCTTATTCTATCCAGTCTAATTTAACTTTTGCTTAAGATGGCCCCTCCAGCTTCTAAAAAATCTTCTGCCCAATTCACTGCTCCAACTGCTGATGTTTCTGAATAAATAAGTCCGTAGTCTGCATCCTGCCTAAGATTCATGCAGTCTCTAAAATGATCGAAATGATTTTTCTTTAAAAGGCTACTATCTACAAAAAGTGCCTTAAGTGCAACTGAAAGACATTGATGACTTTTTTCCCTATAACCTTTACTAAGCACAAGTGCTTTTGCGGTGTGGAACATTGAATAATAAGCTTGAATTGTTGCCCACTTGAAGTTATGCTCACTTAAAGATTTTTCTGCAATTTTTAGATCAGATTGAGCCGCATCAAGTTCTTTCTTTACTAGATCTAATTCTATTTCTCCCTTTACTAATTTCCCCTCTTGAACGCACCTTTGAAATCTCTCATCCATACCCTTCACCATGTAATTCTATCCCCATTTCAATGCGTTCATAAAGTGGTTTATCATTTTGTTCAAGCTCAGCATATTCAACAGAATCTAGAACTATTAATTGTATTCTTGCCTCTTGGTCAAATATTCTTCTTAGCAGTTCTTTTTCTTTTGAAATTATAACTAAGTCTATATCGCTTTTTTCGGTATTAAGTCCCTTAGCGCAGCTTCCAAAAAGTATTATCCGTTTGCTATGTGGTGAGGCTTTTGATAAAAATGGAATTAGGCCATATATTATAATGAAAACCTTAAACTGCCGTATTAAAGGGTTTTCCTGGTTTCTACTATAAAATTGCATCCGTCCTTTCTTCTTTTTGTTTACAAAATGCAGGTCAGTAAATTTTTTTAGAATGTTATTTACTGAACCAACACTTATACCAGTAAGTCGTGTTATCTCCCTTTCATAAAATTCGCCATCTTTAGATGCAATAAAAGTTAAAAGTTCCATTTCTGTTTTTGAAAATAAGTTCAATTTTTTGAACATAAGTTAAATATTATGAACAAAACTTTTAAATAATTAACTTATTTTGCTAAAACAATTAATTATTTTGCCTGAACCTAACTATAAAGCTCCTTCCTATAGATCTCTCTTGGGAAAAGTCCTGGAACTACTCTTTCGAACTGACGTTTTTTGTAGCTTTCATGTTTTGCATCAGGATTGCTTGCTCTAATATGTTGATCCTCTAATGTTAATATCTGCACCTCTACTGGAAGCAATTGGCACAACAAATCACCTAGTGGATGGCCTTTTATTGGTTCGACTTTTACCGGAATTCTTAAGATGAATTTTGTCAGTCCAAATGCAGGACTGGCTTCTGGATTGTCTTTTATCTCCGATGCTCTTTTACGTTGCTTAAATCCTTCCAACAATCTCATGGGGTTGGTGTACCTAAAGGCCTCCGCAAGATCATTTGCCTCTTTTTCGTTTGAAACTAAAAATTCTACACCAGTATAATCTTTTGTTGCACTATACCTTGGTTTAGATCCCTCATCTAGTAAATCGAGATAAGTTTTCATAATAATTGAACCATATTTTATCCTTCCATCCGAAGTAAGGCATTTTAATCGTGAGTGAAATGCCTGATCATCTTCGCCATAAAGATCAACATCTATTGTGGTATTGAAAATATTCCTAAATGGAAGTCTATCGCAGGGTACTCCACTAGTAATTCCCAAGAACTTATTGAACCATTCTACAAGTGATTGGTAATGCCTCAAGGAAAGCTGGACTTCTTTTTCGGTATCCACCTTAAGTATTTGGTGGCCCAGTTCAATTGCTCGTATTAATTCGTATATTGAGCGTTTATTTTCCGCACTTCCTGTTCCTGCTAGTGATCGATATCTTCTTCGTGCTTCTCTAATCAAGTCTTCTAACTTGGTTTCTTCGCTAAAATGGCCTACTTTTAAATCGGATAATCTATCAGGTAAATATTCACCCATTAAAAAATTGAGAGTTTTTGCCCCGCGATTCATTGCAGATAAAAATTCCATATCCACCCTTTCCAGATCTGCAGTTAGGGGGAAAAATTTATTGCGTACTCTTTCTATAAATGTCGCAGGATTGATGCCATCCCGTCCATCCCCAAGTGCCATCATTCTTGGATTAAGAAAAGGACGTCTGTTGCGAATAATTCCTGCATCTCCTTTGGAATATTCTAATTTCACTCCAGACTGAATTAGTGTCATATCTATTGTCTATTAACCACACTATGATAAAAATCTAACGGCTCCTCAAAATGCCAGTCCAAGTGCATTCCAAAAAGGCGGGGCGAGAAAGTTGACAATCAGAAAGATAATGTTCTTCTTTCTGGTGGTGGAGCATTTTTTTCAACAACTGGTGGCTCTACCTTTATCTCCTTGGGAGGCTCTATGCCAAGTGCTCTTCCCCATTCTCCTCCAGCTGCCTGGGGATTCTTCACTCTCCAGCCATAAACCGCAATTGCAGTGAGTGTTCGCATGTCAGGTTCATTTATAGTTCCCGCTCCAAAAGCCTTATTATCATTGAGAACTGCAAGGTCGATTTTGAATTTAGGATTTGTCGCCTCTTTCGCTAAGAATTCTCCTACTGCTTGTGCAACCAACTTTCTATCCTCTTCTTTTGATTCATCACTTAGTCTTGTTGCAGCCATTGCAAGGGCACGGTATTTTGTTTGCGATAGTATGAAAGTCATAAAATTTCGGCCAACTGGTTTGGTTTTTTCATGAAGCAGTTCATTAAATGCACTATCAAAAGTTTTTCTTATACTATCTTTATTTTGTTTTTCGAAATCCTCTACTTTCTGGGATTTATCCCTAACTATTTTTACTAGGCCTTCTGGTGTTGCCAATGCAACTTTTTGGTAGAGATCTGGCAGAACATTCACGTTTCCTTCCGCAAACCCGCTGGTAGTTCGTGCACTCATCATCCTAAATATGAAATCTGCCATCTCCTGCCTTCCTTTGGTATTTGGATGAAGCCAGTCTGTTTCTCCCTTGCTGCTTATGCTAGCATACTCGTGTTTCATGTGCGGGGGGTTGCCCTCTCCAAGCCAGTCAAAATCAACTACATAAACTCCTTTTTGCGGATCATTCCATTTTGTAATCTCTGCATTTACCTTCTCCCAGGTTTCTTGTAAGTTTTCTTTCCAAAACCTGGAGTTACCCCAAGGCGTAAGCTTTGCTACCATCACCACTTTTCCCGCAGCTAATGCGCTATCGCGCATGGCTGCAATTTTTTTTATTATGTCTTCTGGTTTGGCACCAATGTCGTTAACTCCCCCGTCAATAAGTATAATATTCGAACTTTTATCAGCTAATGCTGCATCTAGCTGCCTTTTTATATCCTCAAGATGAGCACTGGAAGCTGCTTTGTTCAATAATGTGGCTTTTTGATCAACAGTTAAAAGATGAGCCCGTAATTTTGGGGTCATTATATCCCCAGCAAAAATAGAATCTCCAACTATAATCATTCTTGGATGGCTAAATGCATCCCCTGCAGTTATTTTTTGTTCTGGCATCGCCTGTTTTGGTGCGTTCCAAGAAGCTACCTGTTCATCTGGTTTTACGATGCCACTTTTTGGATGAGTTGCATTCCATCTTCTTATGTAAAGTAATGCTGATGTTAATGTATCACCATCTACCGATCCAGAACCATAAATTCGCATAAGTACTTGGCCAGATGGATCGGATTCTTTTAATCCATTTATTATCGCAGTAATCTGGTTTACTTCCTTATTGTATTGGGGGTTATTTATTGCACCAAATCCGAATAAGAAATATCTTATGTACAAATCTGCAGCTTTTACTTGCTTATCTTCAATTTTTCCTCGATTTTCAGTGAGCGATTTTTGCAGATCTATAAATTCCGGAAGTACTTTTCTTGAGGCAACTGAATCCAAATAAAGTTTAAAGCTCGGTATATCTGAAAGGGCGTCAAATAAAGCTACTGTGGTTTCTTTCCTATTACCGGAAATGTAACCATCAACATACTCTCGATTTTGATGGGCTAAAGTTGCTGCTGCTAAACCTTTTCTATCATCTTTTGAATCGCGAAGTTGCTGTTGTATCCATTCCACAGATATTGTTGGGCGTGGGGTGGAATCTACCGGATTCGTTCCTGCTCCCAGTTTTTCGAGGTATTTTTTTAGCTGATCGTATTGTGTTTGAATTATGTAAATGCTTATGCCATTTGGTACTCTTGGATCGTGTTGCTCAGCACGGAAACGATAGCTAAATGTACCTACTGTTTGCTGTTGATATTCTCCTTGTTTGAGTTTACCTTGCAATGGAGTTGCTACTGCACGAACTTCAGGTAAAACCTCATTGCTTCTAAGTGGCCTCCATCCTCCCATATTGGGTTTTGGTTCGGCAGCTTTCGGTTCAGGAGCGGGGTTTCCAGGTTTTGCTGCCTCTTTTTTTGGAGGCACTTTTTGTTCAGTTCGAGTGGATGGTTGAGGTTTCGGTGCCACTTGTTTTGGAGCAGGAGCTTTTGCAACTGGAGGTGCTACTGGCTCTGCTTTAGTATCAGCAATTCCAAGACTCTTCTTTATGGCATTGGCAGCTGCATTTGCATTTATTGCCATCACATCAGCATCGCCACCATTAAAAGTTTTAAAAAATGCAGCTGCTGCTTTTTTTGCACTCTCTATCTGTGCAGCTATGTTTTGTGGGTTGTTGGTATCAATCATTATTCCAGTAGACCTGCTTTTTGATAAGCCTCCCTTGTCGCAAAATATTACTATTTGGTTTCCGGATAATGATACGCTTGCTGTCATTTATCCACCTTTAAAACTCCGATTATAAACTGCTTTATGGGGGTTTCACTTCTTCGGGTATCGCTTATTGTTACTTTTATCTCTTCATCAGAACCACTTATGACCATTCCCCAACTAGCTACCTTATTTTTATCTGCAGCCTCAGTACTTTTTATGGTGTCATAAAGTGCACTCATTACTGCACGCATCGCCCGTCTTTTTGCCTGCGTTTCTAGTTTTTGCTCTGTATTTGTAATTTTTTTATCTGCTTCAATATCTGCTGCCGTATCTAATTCGGCTCTTCTCTGGGGAGTAAATGCATCGCGAATAAGTTGTCCATCCCCTTTCTGATCTATATACATTCGGGCTATTATGCCCTCTATCAGACCAGCTAATTCACTTCCTCTTTCACTACTATAAAATTTATTCGCCTCTATTTCGAGCGGGCTTAATTCGGCTTCTTTTGGTTTATCTGCTTTAAATTGCTGACCTGCATAATCAGGAAGATATCTCCTTTGGAATATGCTTTGTGATCTGGTTTCGAGTTCTGCATCGGTAAGTTCTTTTCCAGGAGCGGTACCTCGAATCTTACTAGCTGTAGGGCCTCTCCAAAGTCCTTCTGTCTGATAAACATCCTCTTTATCTGCAGCATATCCGGTAGGTACTAACTTCCCACCGCCAACTACTTTTTCATCTTTTACTGCACTTTTCATAGCATAGATTTCTTCTGGTTTTTTATCTGTTGTATTGGTTGCGAGATCCTGAAGAATCTCATAAAGCGAGGAAGTTTTATCCTGCTTTATCATCTGCTTTTGACCATCTTTTACAAATCTCAAAACTCCGCGATCGGTTCCATCCGAATTGTTACCTACAAATGCGACGAGTTCAGGTGAATCTCGCATTCTTGGATCGATTTCTGCCAGCATTGCAGGTCCAACAAATCCACGTAGTTTTGCAATATCTACTAAGTTGATATCCGTTCTATTGTGCCTTATGATATATGCCTGCATATCCTCAAATGATATTCCAAGTGGTTGCAGTATTTTTGTTATCGGATCTTTCAAGTCTGAGAGTCTAATATCTCTTCCTTCTCTTGTTTTTGTTGCTTCGAGCTGCTCTAGTGTGATTCCGGTTCCTGTAAGTATCAACTCTAGTTCAGTTGTGTTTCCATCCCTAACTAGTTGGCTTATTCTGGCTATATTGAGAAGGGGATTTATCTTTGAAAGATCAGTGTCAAATATTATTTTTGCAAGATCTGAGGGGTTACCATATATTCTTTCACTGCTATCTATTACAAAGTCATTCAATTTTTGCATTGCTGCAGCATTCGCTCGATTAGCAGTAACCAAACCAAAAAATCCGGTCTTTGTAGCTCCTGCTATATCTTCTGTAGCTTGCCTATCAAAAATGCTCAGGAAAGAAAGCGGTCTGATTGGAGCTTCCAATATGAAGTTTTTTGTTTTTGCCCATGCAGTCATGTTACTATCAAATTTGGCGGGATCAGCTCGAGCGTTTCCAAGCTGGGCGGTAGCTTCAAGTGCTGCAATAACGTTACTAACATAGGATGCTGGCATCACCCTAGTGGTTGTACTCTGCCATAGGAATTCAAAGAGATCCTTGTTTTGAAGCAGGAATGGATATTTTTCCATTGCCTCATTGGCAAGCATTCCTGAATCAATGCAGAACTGGTAGGCAACTGCCTGCGCACGAGTGAACATCGTTCCATTTTGCCAGTCTCCGTATTTGCCTTTTCTCAATTTTATAAGTAAATCAATGTCCAATTCTTTCTTTGTTCCCATTTCTGCTCTTAATTTTTCGAAAGCTATGGTTATGCCCATTTTAGCAAGACTATCAGTCAAAGCTTGTTTTGCCTCATCTGGAGTTTTTTTAACTACTGAGGCTACTTTCCCAGGAGCTGGGCCTAATGCAGCTGCCAGATAATCATTTAGTTCACTAACTTTTTCTGCCATAACTTTTGACTGACTTATCATCTCGTCCAGTTTGGATGGATTGATCACAGTTGGGGTTTCATCTGCAAGTGCGGTTTTCAATCCCTGACGGCTGGTAACTCGTAAATCATCGGATTTAGGTTGACCAAGGCTTATGTCCGCTCGCACTCTTTTACCATCTTTGGTCATTAAGAAACCAGCATTATCGAAAGAAACTTTTCCGTAATATTGCTGTGCCATTTCTAGAATTATTTTCTCGCGTTCGGGTGCGTCTTTAACATAGCGCATCCACGCACCATAACCATAATATCCGATTCCAAATTGGGCAATCCCCCAAGGTACTCCGCGAGCTGCCCTTCCTAAACCTGTTCTTACCTTTCCACCTACCGGGGCCTCACGCACTAAAGATACCCCATGACCCAATCCTGCGGGATCAAAAAGATAACCTAAAACCGTTCCTGCTAAATTTAATGTCTTCTTGCCACCAGAAGATAATGCTCTCATGGCACCTGGCCCAATAGGTCTTCCTCTCTCCGCCCTTCCTATTTCGCCTTCACTCACCCGGGCAAGAACCATTCTATTTGCTTCTGCAAAACTGTAAGCAGCTGAAAATTCATTTCTTGCTCCAAGGAGACTTTGCAATTCTCTTGCCATGTAATTGGGTAATAACTTAACTGCATCATCCAGAGTGGTGGCTGCTTTGAATGCGTTTACGGCTGCTTCTCCATCAGCAGGCGCTTTGTCGCGTAATCGTGGGTTCGGATCGTTTGCGTATTTTGCCTCTCCTTGTTGCCTAACTATAGCTAGTATCTCTTTACTTTCTTTCATCCCATCGAGCATAGCACTATCCAAACTTTCTACCACTCCTACCTTTTGAATTACCTGCACTCGCATTGCTCTTGCCGCTGGACTTAAAGCAATATCAAGTGCTTGTATTGCTGCAGCTTCTGAACTACGTACTTCACTAACAAGACCATCCAATGCAGATGGGGGTAAACTATCTACTCTTCTAAGAGTAAGCGCTGCTCTCTCTGCAGGATTGAGGGTGACATTAAGTAGTGTCGATATACTATCTACTGGTTGCGCTCCACCTACAAGATCAATTATTTTTTCCAGTTCATCAGGGCTTATTATTTTTCCACCTGCTCTCCGTAGCCTTGTTTTTTCAACCTCTCTTGCATCTACAGTTGCGCCAATCTTATCATCTAACCATTTTCTCATTTTTGTTGTGGTTGCATCTTTTTCAAGTTCGCTACGTACTGCCTTAGAATATAATTTCTTTATTATTTCCAGATAAATTGCCTTTCCCTCAGGACTTAGCGGTACATCACCTATTGCTCCTTTTATGTAAACATCATAGGCTGCTTTTACTATTTGAGCTGAACTTTCAGTTGGAATATTCTGTGCACCATCAATCAATGTTTTTGGAAGTTCACCAAGTTTTGTTGGTGGTTCTGGTGTTTTTAAATCTGGTTTTTTACCAAGAATAACTCGAGCTACTGCCTGCCTCGCTCTTCCCACTACAGTTGGTGCAGATCTACCATCCTGAGCAGCAACTTCTGCATTGGGTCCTGGTGGTGCTGCTTGATCAGTTGCACGCACCTCATCTCCAACCACCCTTAATCGAGGTACTACACGAAGTTGCTGGCCATATGTTCCTGTTGCTGCCAGGACTTCGGGCATCGCAAATGCTTCTGGTGGAGTGAGTAGTTTTCCGATTTGAGATGCGCCATTCCTAAGTGCCTGCTGCATTTGTACATTGGGATCGCGCGGTCCCGTTGCATTCATTATTGCATTTCTTGCCCCATCATTTTCTGCAATAGAATTTATCACCTTTCTTATGCCTGAATAAGTATCTGGATAAATTTCACGAAGTGATGCAATTTTTGCCATCGCACTTCCTGTTGTTGCAGGATTGAAATATTCTCTTAAGAATGTGAAAAGCCCATCTGGAGCCTGAAGGCTGGCTGCAAGTGTTTCTGCTGAAGTTAATGGGACCTCGGTTAGTTTTATGACAACTTTAGGTTGTTCCACATCATTTGCCGGTCTGTTTGGAACTCCAGATACCTCTTTTGGAATAGGAACTGGTTGCTGGGAATCTACCAGGCGAAGTGCCATCTCCATTCGTTTAACATCATCAGTACCACGTAGCGTTGCATTTTCTTTCATACGTTCTGTAAGCCTCAATGCAACTTCTACCTGCGCTGCTGTATAGATCTTGCCTGCAAGATTTTTGTGAGTATAACCCTCTTCAACTGTTTCAAGTCCTGCTCTTCTAAGTGCGATATACTCGCTTGCTTTCTCATAGCCTTTTGCTACGTGAGGTACTAATGGTGCAACCAACATTCCTGCATTTAGTATGAAGTTCGCCCAATCCTTTTCCTTATAAGATTCATATGCAGCACCTCCCCCAGCAAGCATGAAATATCCGATAAGGGGGCGCTCAACAATATTGATTACTCTGCCTGCTTTAGACCAACTTTCTCCAGTTTCAAGAAGCTCGGTTGTTCTAGTTAAACTACTACTTTCTGCTGCTAATAGTGCTGCTCCTGCCCTTGATTTTGCAAAACCTTTAAGCACTGCGAATTTCAATGGAAGTACTGCTAATCCAAGATGCACCATTGTCATAGGTGATAAGGTACCCTCTCTTCTGTAGTCTGTTATAGCCTGATCAGTTGCCATTCCTGCAAATGCCCCGGTCGATAAATAAGTTCCAAATCCGGGAACTAAGAAATTAACCAGATTAAGTGACAATGCCCCCCCAACTTTTATTGCACTACTAATCTGGTCATTACTCTTTACAAGTTCACTAAGTTCGTGGTACTTTGCTTCAACTTGGCTTTCATCAGCATTTCCACGTAACGCCTTGCTTGCAAGCATGAATACTCCAGTTTGCAATTCACCATACGTGCTTCCATCTCCAGCTTTGCCCTGATAGAGCTGGGTGGTGTTGATGTAGAATATTGACTGCTCCATAATCGATGCTATCCGCGCTTTCTTAACTCCTGCATCCGGGGAGCCTTCAAGAATTGCGCCTAATGAATCCTCATGCGCTTTTATGTAGAAGCCTAACACTCCGGTAGGGTCAGCTTCAAGTTGTGAAAACACGGCTGTAGTTTTACCTCGATTTAATTCTGCACTAAAGTTTTGCAATGCTCTTGCACGTAATTCAATTGCATTCTTATATTCGACTTCTACTTTATTCACTCGGGGCCCTGGTCCTCCACCAAATGGTTCATTAAACAAAAATCCAAGTGCATTAAAAAGATGCTTTTTTGACTCATCAAGCTCTTGTAATACTGTAGCCCGCATGGCATGGTCACTATGGAATACTGATTCACGGTAGCTGTCATTAAGCTTAAGCTGCATAGATATTTCATGATAGGCAATTGCCACTCTTCTTTCGCTATCATAATCGGTAACCAAAGCCATGAACTCTTTTTTGAGTGCTTCTGGCAATTTGAGCTCAGTTCTTCCACTTTCTCTTATTTTTGCAATAAGCTGGTGTCTTCTAAGTTCTAATCCTGCAAACCTGTTCCTCAGGTTTTCACCAGGGGTACTTCCGGTGGTGTTTGCAAGCGCAGCAAGCTGATCATCACTCATAAGTGAAAGATCAATTACTGTCTTCAACTGGTCTATTCCGAAATGCTTTTGATAAAGTCCAATCAAATCCTTCTTTGCATTTTCCAGACCTGCAACAGCAGCCATAAGCTGGTATTTTTCACTTTGAGTAGAAACAAGTTCAACTCTTCTTTCGAGTGCTGCTCTTGCTCTTTTATATCCTTCAAAATCCCCTGCTTTTGCTGCACTTTCCATTGCAGAAAGGTGCTGATTTATCGTTCCTTTACTCCTATTCGCAATATCATTCTTAAGAATCAAATCAGCTGAGTAATCCTGTTCAAATGCAACAAGCCTCTTAAGGTTAGTTTGGTCTCTCTGTTGGCTTACTAATGTATTTAATGTAAGTTTTACCTGAGTGAAATCATGGAGTAGCATCACTACTGTTTGTTTTGTACTATCCACTCTTGCCATTCCAACTTCAAAAAGATTGGCTGCTGCATCCAAATCCTGATCAGTTTCTGCTTGTGCCTCCATTCTAATAGCATCAAGAATATCCTTTCCGCCCTTGCGATAACCTTCAACACTGCTTGTTATGAGCTGGTATCTCCAACCCTCGTTTTTATTTTTCTCTAAGAGGCCATAAAACTCACCTGCATAAGATACAAGTCTTAATGCATCTGGAAGCAGGCTTTCATCTTTCTTTGCTTGCTCTCCCCGTTGCGTTGCAACTTTCATAGCCTCGATTATTGTTTCCGACCCAACCTTCCTTTTCTGGGCAAGGTCACTTATTCTTCTGGCCTCTATTATGACGTATTCTATCTGATTGGCATTCCAGCCATCCATGAAAGCGTTTTCTACTTTCTTACCGCCCACTGTTTTTTGTCCTGCTGCGGCTGCATCAAGTGCACTTTCCATTCCCTTACCGCTAAATTGTGGCCTATGCCCTACTACCTTCCCTCCCTTAATTTCGCCCAGGCGTATCACTGCATCGCTATACATCAACAGGTATGTCATAACTTTTCTTGCTTCCCAAGTATCGCCATTTGCAGCAAGTTGCTCCACTCTTCCACAGATTTTTTCTACAAATTCACGCCCATGGGATAATCCTGCTCCCCATTCTGAGGCCAAAGTTCGAAGTTTGCCTGTATCTAATGTAAAGTTGTATAAGCTAACGCCATTGTTGAACTGTAAAAATGTCTCTTTGCCATTTATGGCCTGATCAAGTGCGCCTTCTATTATAGTGATTGCAGGTGAAGTTTTTCCGTTTGCAGTAAAAATATCCAGATACCGTTGTCCCATTGCAATTAGCGTTCGCCCATCCTCGGGTTTTCCTTTCGCTATATATTCAAGTGCTGTCTTTTGCACCTCCATCATTCTTGCTAACTGCGGGCTTTTTGGTTGACGCTTTTTTACACGCTCTACTCTATGGAAGAAGGTTAGTGCTTCAAGTTCTGCAATAAGTTTGCTATTGGGTTCAGTATTATTTCTAATCACATCTGTTACTTGTTTGTAATATTTGTCTTTAGAAGCGTTTTTCTGTCCACTTGCATTTATGTATAATGTCATTGCAAGTGCGAGTTCGGCAACTCCATAGCGCCTTTCTGCAACTGCATCAATTGCTCTTTGCGCAAACCACCCCGCAGTTCCATCAAGTGCCTTGGGTGTACCAATCATCATTGCCGATTGTACTATTCTCTCCCCCCTTTCATCTGCAGTTTCACGGCCACTCAGTGTAAAGTACCTTGTTGCAATCTCATTTAGTTCGTCACTTGTTATTTTTCCTGCGGTTTGTGCAGTACGTAATCTTACTAGCATAGCATCGAGTTCCTTACCAAAACTCTCATATCTTTTTCTGGTAGTCTCATCGACACGCTCAGTAAGAATGGCACTTATATCTGCTCTCCACAATCGGAATATCCTGGTATTTTCCTGTCTGATTTGATCTGCAATAATTTCTGCAGTCTTTCTGAATGCTGCAAGTGCATCCCGGTCAACTGCTGCATCATAATCGGTATATCTAACATTTTTACGTGAAGCTAAACCCCTTGCTATCGTAGTATCTACAAGTCGATCGCGCTCTGCAACAACCAAATCATTCTTGATAGTATAAATTCCGCCGTACTTGATATAGTGCCTAGTGAGGTCAAGTATGAATTTTGCGCGCCTCTCATTGCCAGTTCCAAAATCATGAAGTGAACCTGCTATTGCATTAAGAAAGCGATCGAGTTTTTCGGGACCCATCTCTATTGGGTAGCCCATAAGTATAACCTCTCTCTGGACTCCAAAAACTTCTGGCATTGCTCCTATCATCTTTCGTGCCTGACGAAGAAGATCAACGCACTCCACCCATCTCTTTTCTGTAAATGACTTTTCTGCCCTGTTTACTATTTTTTCTATATATTCCAGGTCTATTGCATATTGCTCACCGAGCACTGGTACATTTGGAACGATCTCCTTTTTGAGGGCTAAAATAGTTGTTTTAAGTTCGACAATCTCCTTTTTTATTTCTAAACCCACCGGTATCCGCTTTTCTACTACATGAGCGTGATTTACTATATCTGAAATTGCAATTCCAGCTTTGTTCATAGCAGCTTCAAGATTTTTATTTTCGGTATCATCCAGAACTGGTGTTCTTCGTGGAATTACTATTGGTTTTTCTGCGGTTTGGTCTTTTCGTATAAGTTCGCCAGCCATTTATTTCACCTCATAACTGCGGCATATGAGTACAAAATCCCGCAGTCGTTGCGTTGCCCCTTCCCTCTCTCCTTCGTCTGCTTCTTTTTTCCAATTCTGCAGGCTAGTGTAGAATTTTTTAATCATATTAACTTGCCCTGAAATGGCCTCTGGTTTTTTAGAAGAATTCCATTTTGCTAAAAAATTTCCCAATGTTTCAAGAGTTCGCTCCACTCGTTTTAGCGTTTCCTGCTCTAAAGAACTAGCATCATGTATCCTCTTGGTTGTTTTCTTCTTGGGCATAAGAGCACCGCACTTTCCTTTCCCTGGGCAACTTTATAAGCCTAAGGGAGCTTTCGTCGGAACCAAGTTCCCGCAAAGGCTTAATCTATTTTTAAATTAAAAAATTTACTTCTGCTCAGTGAGCCATGCATGTAGTCGTTGCCTCATTGCGTCCCTGGCTTTTTTTACATCACTGGCTGCAATATCTACTTTCATATCGTTACCCTCACCAGTTATTTTCATACCAACAAGACTTCCTTTTTCACCACTTCCATCGCGGATTTTTACTATATCATCATCTTTGCTTGTAAGGAAATCCTTTGCAGCAGCTTTGAAATATTGTACCATGTCATCCTTCTTTCCGTTGAATTTTTCCTTCGTTAGTTTTTCTATAAGTTCTGAATCTGACCCATCCCTCACAGCTTCCTTTTGGATGATGGTTAAAATCGCATCTACAATACCATCTAAAGATGCATTTGTTTCATAGAATTTTTTTGTATCATCATCCCACTTTATTTGTGGTTTTTTATCCGCTTTAATTTCGGTTTGGGTGGTAGTCACTAATCCATTTCCTAATGCACCTTTAACCATTACTCCTGGCGGATCGGTAAATGGATCAAAGTCACCAATGTTTTTCCTCGTTGACTTATATCTTGCAATAGCAGCAACCAGTTCATCCGAACGTGCTGGGTTGACCTTATAGCTTGCACCATCTTTAATGAACTTTTCAAGAAGCTCTGCAATGTCCGGCTGTGCAACTAAAATATCTACTGCGGTCTGAGTTTTGAAATCAAGCACTTCGAATTTTTTCCTTATCTGGGTTTGTTTATAAAGTGCGGAAGAATCTACGAGTATTTGTTGGCTAACTCCTGCACTAAGAATTGCAGAATCAGTTTGTTTAATCACATCCTCTGAAATTGCATAAGCTATAGGATCTACTCCCGGTTGTACTTTTTGTACTGTAGCAATCCATGTTGCAACATAGGCATCTCGTTTATCTTCAGGAATGAAAACTACAGCTTCGCCCTTTTTACATCGTGGACGGAGTAATTCAAACACTCCTTGTGTGGCTACAAATTGTGCATTCTTGTACTCTTTTATTCCACATTCATCCATTATCTTTTTCTGAGATTCACTTATGAGAATTCCTTTTTCTACAAGGCTAGCACGCCTATCAACATCCTCAAGATATGCCCTATCTACATTTGTGCCTTTATCTGAAACTTCTTTAAGTTCGGCTACAAACTGTGCAGCAAAGTGAGGATTGAGCCTTAAACCATCTGCTACTGGTTCTACTTCCATATCTATAAGGCAGCAAATAGTTTTCCCGGGCTTCCATTTATCATCCTTATCGACTGGCTGGTATTCTTCTACTTGCTGGACTGTAGTTACTCCCAATTTATCGCAGCTTTTGCTCACTTTTGGTTGTGGGCCTGCGGTAACTGCAACCTTCTTTTTCGCTCCTCCTACCACGCCGCAAGTGTCCGGATTTTCGTGGAGTTCTTTATATTCCAATATTTTTCTTCCTGTTACATGTTCCTGAAGATAGGTCAATACTTCCGGATGTTCCTTAAGCCAATTTACCCTATCATTTATCCCATTATCATCAGTCTCACTACCGGTTCTTTTATCTAATCCAAATGTTTTTTTGTAATAGTCATCTTCGCGCTTAGTGAGTTTTTTTGGGTTCTCGTAACCGTCAGTTATTGTTCGGACAATTTTGCGGTCTTTTTCCTGAGCGGCTAGCCATGTCCATGTTTTAGCCCAGCTTCTTTCAGGTGCATAATAATAAGGGCCGCCAATAAGTGTAGTTCCTGTTACTGAACCCAAAATAAGGCCATACACAACATATCTGGTAAGCATTCTTGGAATTAATTTGAATATTCTTGGCATCCAGGTCGGACGGGCAATCCCATTCTGGTCAGTTGTCATTATTTTATCTGTTGGGTGTGTAAGGTGTTCAAAATCAGTTTTGAAACTCTTATCCCACAGCCATGCTACCAATCGTAACCAAGCTTCTGCTGTGGCAAGATAGGCTATTGCTTTGCCGGCTCTCTCCATCTTTCCTTCATTTGGCATTGGTGGACTTGCTATTCCTTGTGGTCGTCTTTCCCATACACTAATTGATTTTATCCACTCCCCATCAGTAAGGCTTCCTGGTTTGCGTTTATTGAGTCTCCCAAAAATATTATCTACTGCCTCTCCTATCCTACCTACCAACTCTCCTTCAGCACCTACTAATTCTACCACACGCTGCTTTAGTGCAGTTGAATCAAGACCTTCAGTCAATCCCGCACGGAAACTATCTACCACAGAACCAAGTTGACCGGAATCCAATCTAATGATTCTTGTAATTTGTTTTAGTTCACCAACTGCATCTTCTATTGCTGCGTTGGCTTTATTATCAAGATAACTTTTTATCGGGCTATCATCTATCAATTTTGAACGTGTTCCTGCTGGGGAGTCATCGCTTATTGTTACTTTTGTTGCAAGATCGGCAAGTACAGAAGCTACAAATTCTCCTGGATTTTTGTTGCTGTCGGCCGCATATCTCCGTAATCCTACCTGCTCAGCAAATGTAATGATCTCATCAATTGCATTAACTTCATTCCGTTGCTGGAGTTCGGATGCTGTAACGTAAATAATATCCCATTCTTGGGCGTTAAGAGCAGGTATTGTATGTGCTGGGTTAGATCCTGCAGCAAGTTTTGCTCCCAGGTTCTGCCGCACTCTTGTCATTGCATTTGCGTATTGACTATCCTTCTCCTCAAGCGGTGTTTTTCTAATTGTATTTAATATTCCGGCGACGAAAGTACCATTACAAAGCACTCTTCTTATGCTTGCATCCCCATCAAGACCCGTTTGAGTTCGTTCCTGTCCGCTTGTTAATTCTCTCTGGAGTGCATTAGTAAATTCTACTACAAATCCACCAGCAACTGCTGTTGCTTCTGGTGATCTGTTTATAGTTCCTTCACGTACTTCTTTTCTAACAATTTCTTCACTACGCACACCTTCTAATCTTTCAAGATTCGCTTCTTCTACTGCAAGAGCTTTTGCCATTTTTCTTGCGCCGCTCCAAGGTACCAATGCTCTTCTTCCAAGTGCCTCTCTGTCTGCTCTTATGTTCTCTCGTGTCCTAGTTGGTAAACCTGCCATAATATCATCTCTCAGAAATGTAGTGATAAAATATGGCAGAAACTCTTTATAAAAGTAACTATTTATGGTTTTTCGTGTTCTATCCAAGTTCATGTGCAACTACTAACAAAAATTAGTAATTTAAACATCTAAGAAGATTGTTCTAAGGGGATTCTTTGGAACAAATACTTGATTGTGAGATCTTTAGAAAGCTTGTTCATGCAAAAAAGCGTACTATCGTTTACACTAATCATGCTATTGCTCAGGCTAGAAAAAGGAATATCATCCTAGATAAAGAAGGTATGATTCCGGTATTCGAAAGAGATCTAAGTGAAAAACCATATAGAGTTGTCGAGTGCGAGTCAGAAAATCCCAAAGAAAGAAAATTCAAAGCTTACTATCAAGCTTCGGGTGGGGGATTTATGGTTTATATTCTTGTGCTAAATAGTCAAACCCGTCTGATTAGTACATATAAAACCAGTAAAAAGCTACAGCAAAAAATGTATGACTATGAGAAATCAACAGTTCGAAGAACTAAAAGAAAGTAATATAAGGTAGAAATGGTGATATAATACAATGAAAATTATAGATTATGATGCCGAATGTGATGCAATAACGCTTGATCTTGGCTCCAATAAAATTCATAGAACACTTGAACTAACCGAACATATTCTCGTTGACATTACTAATAATGGGACTGTAGTCGGATTTGAAATATTAAGTGCAAGTGAACAAATATCAAAAATATTTAACAGGACAGTTTCAAAAGCCGAAATAAAACAATTATTGTGCGAAATAAAAAAAGAAACAGATAACGAATATCTTATTCAGTTTAACTCCCCAGAGAAAAATGAAGTTGCAAATTTACTCTTTCCTGTCTATCGCAGTCCACTAATATCTTAAACTACCCCACAATACGTTCTGCGATCTTTACTGCTTCAAATCTTTCAAGGTCTTCGTATTTCTGGCCTATACCAAGATAAATTATGGGTATCCCGGTTGCTTTGTTTATCGAAAGCATGGTTCCGCCTTTAGGGTCGCAATCGAGTTTTGTCAGAATAACTCCATCCACTCCTATTTCCCGATTAAAAGTTGAAATCTGTTCAATTATTGCATTTCCTGCAATACTTTCCCCAATATATATTTTTATGTCCGGTTCAATCACACGAACCATCTTTTTCATTTCATTTATCAAACTAAGATTAGTGTCCTGTCTTCCTGCAGTATCTATAAGGACTGCATCTATTGCATGTGCCCTTGCATAGCTTACTGCATCATATGCAACTGATGTGGGGTCGCTTCCGTATTCTCTTTTTATCACTTTCACTGAAAGCCTATCTGCATGGACCATCATTTGCTCAATTGCTGCTGCACGAAAAGTATCTGCTGCTGCAAACACTACCTTTTTTTTATTATCCATAAGTAGCTTTGCGACTTTTGCTATGGTGGTGGTTTTTCCCGCTCCGTTTATGCCAAAAAACATAACCTTTAGTGGCTTGCCTTGTGCCCCTTCAAGTTTTTCAACCAAATTTGCAGCCTTTTCATTACTAAGGGTGTCCACTATGGTTTCTTTTATTGCTCCACTTACAAAATTATGCAAGCCACCTCTCTTTATTTTCTTTCCTATCAATTTTGAACTAAGTTCTTCCTTTATTCCTTCCGCAACTGAAAATTCGACATCTGATTCAAGTAGTTCAAGTTCAAAAGTTTCGAGCATTTCTTCTACTTCGTTCGCTTTTATTTCCACTTCATTTGTTATAATGCTTTTTACCGCACTTACTATGCCAATTTTCATCCGTTCCTTGTTGGGAGGTTCGCTTTTTGCGGGTGCTTCTTTTTGCAGCTTGGATAACTGTATTCTATCTATTGGTTTTTGCTCCTCAATTTCCACTGAAATCGGTTCAGTTTTCTCTTCTCTTTCTACTTTTAATGGTTCTAAATTTTCAAGTGATTTAGGCTCATTTCTGGGCGGAATTTGTTGTTTTGGTTTTTCAACTTTAATATGTTTAGTTGGTTTCTCTTTGGGTTTTTCTTCTTTTACGATAGTTTCTTTCTTCTTTTGAATCTTTTCTGGTTCAATTTTCTCCTGAGCTTTTTCTACCTCAAATTTCTCTTCTATTTTCTTTTCAACTTCTATTTCTCTGTCTATCTTCTTTGGTTTTTCCTGCTCAACTTTTGGCAGTGGCTCGTGGTGCTCTAAAATTTCACTTTCTTTCTTCGGTTCTTTTTTTGTAAGACCGTCTATGAGGCCGCCTATTTTCTTCTTAAGAAAATCAAACAAGCTAAATCACGCTTAAAACGAGTGCTATATATAATCTTCGCGGATGTTTCCGTCCACACGACGATTAATCATGTTTTGTGTTTGGACTTGTTGCATCTGAGCCGAGACTTCCTGGAGTTTTTTTGCTATCTTATTGAATTCTTCTGTAAGCCTTTCAATTGCTTTTCTTGTTGCCTCTATTCTCTTTTTGATCTCTTCCCCTGCATGTTCTTTATCCATCACAAGAAGATATTCTGCACCTATCGGCACTAGTATATCGGTACTGGCTACCTTTCCCTTTATCAGCGCCCCCCCGCCTATTGGTATGAGGGCATTTTCCTCACCTATATTCTCTATTGTTTTGAGTGCGTTTGTAAGGTCCATGGTGGTAAGACTGACTCTTTCGGTTTCGCGTTTTATCATGGCTATCTGCTCACGATAAATTGCAATTTCATAATTTAGTTGAGCTTGAATTCCGTCAGCTTGTGCCATATCTATACCTTTGCAACCTTCTCGATTTTAATTTTATTCCTTTTTACTCCATTTACAGAACCAAAAAGTGCATAAGTTTTGTGTTTTGCGTCACCTTCGCTTTCTGCTTCCAGCTCTTTGGAAAATGTTCTGACTTCCTTTCCGAGTGTTATCTTCCCGTTTATGCTAAATTTTACCATAAAGTTTCCCTCTTATTTAATCATACCCAAAGCTTCTTCAAGCCTTCCCATCTCAAAAGCGGTGGTATCTTCACCTACTAAATAACCATTTTTATTTACTAAAGCGCCATAGGCAACAAAACCCGTTCCGGTATTTATCGTTCCCCGATTACCGCTTACCTTAAGGGCGTCTTCTACCCCGGTCATCTCATCATCTGTTGTCTTATAATGAACCAGAAAGCCGCTGTTGCTTGCTATGCATGCACTTCCAAGTGTGCTATAGTTTCCGATCCTCATGGGCACCATTTCAATTCCTAGTGTTTCACCAATGGCTTTACGTTCAGCAATACCCACTTCTGGATTAATGATGCCACCATGATCGTTGACTGCCATGTTATTTCCATGTGCATTATTTGTCTCGTTCGAGCGATAAACGTTGAGGCCTGTTTTTTTGATCTCGAGGATCTCATGATCCTTTACCACATTTGGTACTATAACTCCATTAGAATTTATGGCAACGTATATTCCAAGAAGGTTTGAGTCTGCTATGCTCACCTTTAATGGTTCTGTTTTTAGCCCGTCTCTTATGGCATTCTCGAATTTTTCCATACTGTCAATCGGCAGCATGGTTATGTTATCGTTGGTTTTTGCGAACATTCCTATCCAGGAATTTCCGAAATAAGTTGTTTTCATCTGAGTTCACTGCTAACGGGGGCGTTTAAGCCTTCTCCTTCTTTTCGGTTTTTTCCTCCTTCTTAATTTCTACCTTTTCATCAGCAAGATAGGCTTTGATTGTTTCTCCTTCTTTGACCAGACGTACTTTTACCCTTCTTGGAGGTTTTTGTATGCTTCTTGCCCATAAATAGGTATTTAGTGCACCGCTTATGGTAATCCGCTCTTCTTTGGCTTTCATGTGCCTGGTTATAAATGCCCTCAATATCTTGACCGCACGTGGAGTTCTCTTGTTTCTGGCTATTTCGTATGCATCTCCCAGTGGAACCGTATATACTCTTTCTAGTTTAGTCATGTTAATCAGCTATCCTAAGTTTATCCGTTCTCCAGTCTCTTTTTCTTCGGTTAAAACTTACTCTTCGTCTTGTCCTTATTATGACAAAAGCTGGTATTCTCTTTATCTTTCTTGCAGCCTTGGCAAGTCTCATTTTTTTTGTTAAACCTTTGCTACCCATTGAAAACCCACTCCTTACCGACACCGGTCGGTTTTCGATCCGTCAACCTTATTTACTCCGGTTTGAAAACCCACTCCTAAAAGGAACCAAGGTTCCTTTTTATCCTCCTATGAAAAGAACCAAGGTTCTTTTCTAATCTCCTTTTTATTTGATCTCCTTTTCTTTGAACTAAAAGAAACCTACGGTTTCTTTTTAACTTCCTTTTTATTTGAACGTTTTTCTAATCGTGTTCAACATCTCTTCTTAGCTTCTTAATATCTTCCCAAATTCAAAGGAGATTCAAAAAGAACCATCGGTTCTTTTTATTTCTTGTGAAACGTTATCGTTGTTTTCGTTTCATTCTGCTCTTTTATAGCCTTCAAAAGAGCGAGAATCTCGCTCTCGGTTATTTTCCTTCCGCCCGTTCTTTTGTAAAACATCAGGGCACTCTGAGCAGCATTAAGGTATACTTCCTTATTAGCCACGGCAACATTCATTAGTCTCTCATATGCAGCCTCTTCAAGTGCACTTCTTAATGCGCTCTTGAGCTGCTCCTGAGCTTTTTTAGCATCCAGTTTCTTCTTTCTTACATCTCCTAATTCTTCATCTTCCATATCAGCCGCTCTCTTTTGCGACAGAATCGAGGAATTTTCTTCCTTTTGGTGTCAACACCCGGCCAATTTTCTGTTTTGCAAGAAGCCCTGCTTTTTCAAGCTCCTGCATGGCCTTTCTTATTGTTGATCCACCTGCTGGAGCATGCCTTGCTGGCCTTACTCCCCGTCTTTTCTTTCCTCCATAATGCCTTCTGAGCCTGTTGCTCCCTACGGCATCTGTTATGTAAGCTTGCCTTAATATCGAAGCGCATCGAATATACCAGAAATTCTCCTGTTGTGGGGGGCGTGATGCGTGCGCTCCTGTCTTTACCAGGCCTACAAATGCTGGTTTTGTTAGCTGCATATCTTTCAGCTTTTCGGCTGCTTTTTCTATGAGTTTGTTTGCTTCAACGTCATACGCTGTGACCATATTAACACTCTCCTCTATTGAATTTCCTAATTATTCGGAAAATTGGATATAATTTGCAGGGAAGAATTAATACGCAATCCTATTAAAAGTTATCTTTTATCTTCTTCCCATATGAAACTTCTTTTTCCTAGAGTATATGCTCTTGATCGATCGGTTGGAACGTTAAGTATTGATCCTGGTCATAAAGTCTATGGTGAAAAAATTCTTCGTGACTCCGATGGCGAATATCGTTTGTGGGATCCACACCGGAGCAAGCTTTGTGGTGCCATAAAAAAGGGGCTTAAAAATTTTCCATTCGACCTTGGAAGCAAAGTACTCTACCTTGGTGCATCAACCGGAACTACCATTTCTCATATATCTGATATCGTTGGTCCAAGCGGCGAAATATATGCTGTAGAAATTTCTCCCCAGTGTATGCGCCCTCTTATCGCCCTTTCGGAACGCCGTAATAACATTATCCCAATCCATGGTGATGCTCGCCAGCCCCAGGAGTACGCTGATGTGGGTAAAGTGGATGTAATATACCAGGATGTTGCCCAGCCTGATCAGGATGACCTTTTGATCAAGAACGCCCATGCCTTTCTCAAGTCTGGTGGGGTAGCGATGATCTGTATAAAGAGTCAGAGCATCGATGTAACCAAGCCCCCAAATGTGGTTTTTGACGAAGTTCTCTCAAAGCTCGAGCGTGTGTTTAAGGTTCTGGAAAAAATAAAACTCGAACCATTTGACAAGGATCATTTGTTTGTTGTGCTTCAATATCCTCTTCGTTCTTAGCGTCCCAGAAACATTTCAATTTACTATCTTCCAAGAATTTATGGGGTGGATGGAAAGAGGTTAGTTGCGTACATATCCTAAACGTGGCAAAAATGGAGGTTGTATTCTTTACCGCGCTTGGGTGTTGCCACCCCCTCATTACTTACCAGAGCTGAAACTTTGTAAATTTAATCCAGTTTTCTCATCAAACTTTCGCTCTATTTTAATCCCAATTTCAGTTACTACTATTTCGCAAGTAGGATAAACCTCCGCGTTCATCAGGTGGCCGGAAAGAGTAGAAAAATCATGCCTACTTATTGCAATATGAATGTGAACTGCAGGGGTTCCATCAAGAATGCAAATATTTCCATTAAGTGCAATTATCTCTAACATTCCTTCAAGTTTTTTTGTGTTATACTTTTTCTTTTTTGTATCAAAATGAGCAATCTCAGCTTTCTTTGCTGCACCAATACCAGTTACAGTTGCACTAAGAATTTTTTCCCTTTCTGCTAATTTTTTTAAAGTGTCAACTATTTCATCTCCATCATCTAGTCTGATAACAAGTCCACGCTCAGTTTTCCTATAATCCATCAGACCAGCTCAGGAGCATTAAATATTCTTTCGCAATAATGGCAGCGGTAGGAGTTCTTTTCTTTGCTAAAGAATCTTTCTTCACTTTCAACACTTATGCAGTTTGGATTTGGGCACTTGCCACTTCCACGAATCTCGTTTGGCAATTCGACATTATATTTTTGTCCGAGTTTGCCGTTTTTTATTATGTTCACCGTTGCACCAGGTGAAATTAATGCTATTATATTGGCGGTTTCCTGATTGACAAGTTTTCCCTCTATTTTTACAATATCTTTTGTCCCCATTTTCTTGCTCGGGACATTTAGTACTACTGCAACCCGATGGGGGTAGTTTTCCCCTATATCGAGAAGTTTCATCACTTTTGCTGCTTTACCTGCCTCTATATGATCAACTACCGTTCCAATTTCTATATTGTCAACCTGCAAGTTATCACCTCACATATTCAAGAACTGCCTGCCTTATAGGTATGCCAAAATGTGCCTGCTCAAAATATTTGGCCTGCTTCATTTTATCTATTGCACTATCTATCTCATTGAGTTTTGGCAAGGGATCAAGTATGACCAAATCTTCTTTAGCATCCTTTATGTCCTGCGCTTTTATCCTGAATTGATCCGTTACTCTTTTTGCTTCATATGGGTCTGCAAATCTTTCCTGTTGTATTCTGCAGACATAAAGCACATCGGCCTCACTAAAATTCGGCTCATTTGTTATTTTTGGTTTAAATGAAAATTTATCCCCCAGCTCTTTTATGTACTCAGGTTCCATTTCAAGGCCTTCTGGGGAAATCAATGTTACATTACTTCCAAACATCGCAAGTCCATAAACAAGTGAACGCATGGTGCGTGCGTGCTTTAAATCGCCAAGAAGCGCAATTTTTAATCCCCCTATTCTGCCCTTATTTTTCTTTATCGAAAAAAGATCGATAAGTGTTTGGGTTGGGTGTTGGTTTGCACCATCTCCGGCGTTTATTACCGGTTTATCAGTAAGGTCAGCCGCTAGTCTTGCAGCCCCTTCTTTAGGATGCCTAACTACAAGAACATCAGAATAACCGGAAACTACTTTTATCGTGTCAGAGTAACTTTCACCTTTCTTAAGCGAGCTGCTTTCCGGTTGGAAGTCAATGTATTCCATGCCGCTTCGGAGAGCTGCCGATTGGAAAGAAAGTTTAGTTCTTGTGGATGGTTCAAAAAACATCGTGGCTACTATGCCATCAAGATCTACTTCTCTTCCCTCTGCTATCTCCTGCGCCGATTTGATAAGGCTCTCGATAGCCTTCTTATCCAAGTCCCTTATCGAAATTAGGTCTACCATGTATATCTAACAAGTTATAAAGGATAAAAAATAAAAACGGCCAAGTAAGGGTTACATAAGCGAATTTCTGACTTTTGCGCTATGCAAAGTTTAAAAATTTAGTTTTCCCATTCCATATATGCTTATTGTTATCGAGGGAATTGATGGTTGTGGCAAAGGCGGTCAGATCGATCTTCTCCGTTCAAAATTCAATTGTGAAATTTTCAAGTACCCTACTAGAATCTATCCCATGCTTAATGACTACCTTGAGAAGAAAGTTTCTTTAGATCCAAAAGCACTATTCCTGCTTTTCCTTGCTGATATTGCAGAAGATCAGAAAAACATTAAACGTGCACTTTCAGAAAAAAAACTTGTAATACTTGACCGCTACGTTTTCTCTACAATTTCATACGAAGTAGATGGGATCAAATTCGAAGATGGTAAAAAAATAATCACTGGTGTGGATTACCTAAAACCTGATCTTGTTCTTTTACTGGATATAGATTCACAAACATCACAGAAGAGAAAATCAAAGCAAAAGGCTCTTGACCGTTATGAGGAAAACGCATCTTACCTAGAAGAAGTGCGCTCTAACTACCTGAAACTTTTTGAGCAAAGATTTTTAACACCAAATTGGCATAAAATTGATGCATGCATGGATGTTCAGTCTGTGCATAAAGAAATTTTAAAGGCCCTAGCTCCGTTCGTCTAGACCGGTCAAGGATAGTGGACTTTCAAAAACTTTTTTAGGAAAAAAGTTTTACAAAAAACTGGTTGTTGAAAAACCCATTCGGGTTTTTGGTTTTTGTTCAGTTGAATTTTCCTTATCGGAAAATTACTGAACTTTAGTAAACCATTTTTGTTATCAGTTCTGTGCGAGCCGATAAGGCGAGCGTACAGAAAAAAGCAAAAATTAGCAAGTCAGTTTTGATCAAACTTTTTCCAAAAGTTTGGAGGACTCCATCGACCTGGGTTCAAATCCCAGACGGAGCAAAATTTATCAACTTAAAATTTTATGAGCTTCCCGGTTAGCCCTGGCAACTATGCAAGGAGCCACTTTCCTCTACTCCATCCTGTTTCTTACAAGCACGGTTCAAAATGTTTATGGCTGCTCCTTTCGGCCTGACCCGTTTCACATACTGATCCGCCATATAAGGCAGGACATCAACGCTTAAGAAAATGGGCATGCATAAAAGACAAAACGCCCCGGGCATTCGAGCCGTCTAAGGGGATTTACGGTGCCGGGACCCCTGGCCCCGCTCTAGCCCGATAATAAATAGCCAAATATTAATTTAAGAGCATATGTTCTATCCATTAGCCACTTTATAAGTTTCAGAATCCCATGCTGAAACAACAACCATTTCACCTGCAGATTCTTCTACGTAAAAATTGATTATCCTTAATTCCCGACCGTAAAGTTCCATGTGTATCTTTGCTCCATTATCCGGGCAAGGAAATCGTCCAGCATGAAAGAAATTTATCAGTGTTTTATTTTTACCCGCTCTGGTCATCTCATCAAAATATTCCGCAGCAATAATCGGATAAAATGGTAAAAGATAATCTTTTGGAGCTGGTGAAAAACCTTCTTCATCCACTTTTTCAAGATATTCTGGTTTTATTTGTGCTAATGGTACATCGGATAAGTGTCTTGATAATGCATAATATTCTACCGCTGCGTTTTCCGGTCTTACTATCCTTTTATCTTCTTCTCCTAACAATCCTCTAATTTTAATCGAACCACTTTTCCTAAAACTACTTTCGTAATATGTAAGGAGAGGCATTTCTAATTCACGATTTTGCTCATCTAAAAATGTGCGTTCTGCTCTATCTATTGTTAAATTTCGATCATCTACTATTCGAAAAATATAACATCCACCTAATTTGTGTGAAAGGGTTCCTCCAATATCCAAAAGTCCTGAAATCGTTCTTTGATATGCTGCATCACTATCTAACCTTACATTTCCAACAGAAAGAGCGACTGGATTTTTTTCAGCTTCCTCTAAAACCAATCTTTCAATTTTTGGCATTAATTTTTGTAATAAAAAGCCACCACTTCGTTGTTCCGGAATTGTGGATCCTTTTGTAGCTGTTAAAAGGCAACTAGTCATAAAAATAAATTGTGGGCTTAAGTATAAATATGAGCTCGTTGATTCAAAAAATTATATGTTACAGACTTCCCATCCGTGTTTCTCAAAAATATCTCTGATGGTATTCTTCTGCCCGCTAGAAGTCCAAGGCTGGAACTATGTGCGTAACAATTTTGCCATTGAATTTTTTTTCATTTCCTCTTTTGATTTTTTGGTAGTTTCTTCCACTCTCAAAAACAACCTGCCCAAAAGTAGCTAGTTCATTTGCCACATATATAACCAATTGCCAATATTTAAATATTTTGCCATTTAAAGCATAAAAATGGCAAATGAAAACGTTTCAACTATTGATGAATATGGTCGAGTTGTAGTGCCAAAAGAAATTCGCGATAAGCTCAAAACCAATGATATCGTCTTTGTTTATGACGAAAAAAACAAAGATGTACACGTAGTGCCTGTGCGAAACTTAAAATATTGGGCAGGTAAATCAAAAGGAATAACCAAAGACTACCTAAAAACACACAAAGAGGATTGGGATGGACATTCTCGTAGATAGCTGGTCTTGGCTTAATCTTTTGGAAGATCAAAATGATCCATGTTATCGAAAGACCATAAAATTTCTCGATAACTCTGATAATTCATTATACACAACTATATTGAATATCTATGAAGTTTACTATCGTGCTATAGATCGAATAGGTGATGAAGCAGCAACTGAATTTATCGTTTCAATAAAAGATAGGGCAAAAGTTGTTTTTATAGATGAAGCTCTTGCGATGTCAGCGGCAAAAATCCATAAAACAGAGAAATTATCTTCTATTGATGCCTTTGGATATGCAGCGGCAATGAATTTGGGGGCGCAGTTACTTACTGGTGATCCTGATTTCAAAGGAAAAAAGAATGTTATTTTTATAGACTAAAATAAGGATCTATTATACCACAGCATATCTTACTCGTTTTTCTACAATCTTTACCCTGCTAATCACATCACTGGCGTTGGTATAATCATTATAACCTTTAACGAAGTCCTGGTGCATTTTTTTGTCAATCGCCCTAAGCATGGTAAAAACATCTACTGCCTTATCCTCAATATCTTTTGAAATATAACCCAAACCAAAATCTATTACAATCAGAGAATTTCTTTTGTCTCTATTAGTGCATATGAGATTTGCTGGAGTATAATCACCGTGTATTATGTCATTTCCATGAAGCTTTGCAAGTATCCTCCCTGCTTCAATTGCTTCCCATCCTTTCATAGCTGGCCTTTTGCCATTAACAAAACTCATCACGATCTCAAAATCGCTTACCTCAAAAACAGTAGGGCATTCCACTCCGGCCATTTTCGCCTTATTTAGTAGTCTTGCTTCGCTTCGTGTTCGTTCGGTGCGTAATTTATTGTCAAGTTTATCTATCCTATAGCTTTTTGCCATTCTGATTTTGGCAATTGCCGGCCTGCCTATGATCCGAACTTTCTTAACTACTGCCTCTGCGCC
>JAHFFJ010000003.1:0-13515 GCA_023248035.1 Microcaldota archaeon | reverse complement strand
TGATCCTCCAAAAATAACCCCTGAGAGGGCAGTAAATATCAGTAGCATTATTCCCCAGCTTATTACTATTGCCGGGTCGATTATCACCATACCTATTGCCAAAAGAACAAATACTGTCCCTATCCAAATCATTTTACTCCAGTCGAAAACCTTGCTTCCATCCAGAGGGAAGGCAGGTATCATATTGAAAAGTGCGAGCATCAGGTTTATTGCCGCTCCAAACTGCCAAACTCTTAGCATTCCATTACTAATTCCAAAACCTCCCAAATCACCAGTCAAAAAACTGAAATACTGGTTAACTGGTAAAAATATTTCAAGAGCTATAAAAACCCCGACGAGTGCGAGGTTGGTTATTGGTCCAACCAGTGAAATTATTCCATTTTCCCTGCGTGTTATGTCACTTGAATAAATGTATACTGCTCCAGGTGCTGCAAAGAGAAATCCAAAAATTGATGTTACGAGCATTACAAGAAGCCCAGTTGTCCACATTTTGAATCGTGCTCTAGCGCCATAAAACATTGCAACAAGTTTGTGTGCCATTTCGTGTAGTATAAATCCGCTTCCAACTGTTACTAGAAGTGGTGCCATAAAAACAAGAAATTCTTTAGGATAAGCAACCATCCCATCTATGCCTGCGAAAACTAGTGCAAATGCAAGGGAAATTGAAAGTACACTTATGATAATCTCCACTGCTTCGTCTTTTTCTATATAGATTCCGTACAATTATTCCACCATCCTCTCTTCGTATATTACTCTTATCTTAGGTGGACTGATAATTCCAGTATAGCTTTCTATGACTCCGGTTACTTCATTACCATTTTGGAGCGTTATCTTTATCTGCTGGTTTTTCTTTCCTCCTGCAGCTGCCACCCCTAATCTTCCAATTAGGCTTGAAATTGCCGAATCACTAACCACTGCGACAGTGTCTCCGGTCTTTATCCCCCTTATTTCTGGGTAAAATGCAGTTATTGCAACTGAAAGTACAATACCTAACGCCATAATTTTTAATGTGTTAATCAGCGTCCAGTCTGGTATTAATCCAAAAGCTAGAAGCGCAAGGCAAAGTGATACTAAAATAAGTTTAATAAACAACATCAGTCTCATAAAATCATCTATACATTGTTGCAGCTGCAGTTTTGAATTTCTGGACACTTTCTATGTCCTCTTTTTTTATGCTTGGCACAATCGATTTGAATGAAAGTTCAAAGTGTCGGCTGGTGACTTTTTTCGACTCATCCCTTATTGCAGACATTCCTGCTTCCCTTACCAGATTGTCTATATCAGCACCAGTGTAACCTTCAGTGAGTTTTGCAAGATCCTTAAGGTTAACCTCCTTGTCTAGTGGCATTTTTGCAGTTGCTATCTTGAATATCTCAAATCTTGCTGCTTCATCAGGTGGAACTATCTCTATAAGTCGATCAAATCTGCCTGCACGCATAAGTGCAGGGTCAAGCATGTCCGGTCGGTTGGTGGCACCTATTACTACAACATTTTTCAAGCTCCTTAATCCATCCATCTCTGTAAGCATGGTATCGACTACTCGCTCTATCACCATGTTTCCCAGATCGGCATTTCCGCCTCTTCTCATTGCAATGGCATCCATCTCATCAATAAACAATACGCATGGGGCTGCCATTCTCGCTTTTTTGAATATCTCTCGTACAGTTTTCTCGGACTCACCAACATACTTGGTTAATACCTGTGCACCGCTTATAGAAATGAAATTCGATTCACTTTCGTTTGCCACTGCCTTTGCCAAAAGAGTCTTACCTGTTCCTGGTGGTCCATAAAGAAGTATTCCTTTTATTGGTCGTATGCCCATCTTTTCAAAGATCTCGGGTTTTTTAAGCGGAAGTTCTACTGCCTCTTGTATCTCCCTTTTTATCTCCACCATTCCGCCAATGTCAGCCCACTTAACCGTGGGTCGCTCGACATAGACTTCTCTTAAGGCAGATGGCTGTATCTCGTGCATTGCATCAAAGAAATCTTCCCGGGTTACTATTATACTGTCTAGCACCTTTGGTGATAAAGTTTCTTCCTCTATATTCATGAGCGGTAGAACTCTTCTAAGAGCCTTTATCGCAGCCTCTTTCGTCAGAAGTCCGAGGTCTGCACCGGTATAACCATGTGTCACCCCTGCAATCTCAGCAATATTGACATCTTTGTCCAAAGGCATACATCTTACGTGAATAGTAAGTATCTGGTTGCGTCCGCTTTTATCCGGAACACCTATTTCTATTTCCCTGTCGAAACGGCCAGGACGCCTAAGGGCTTGATCGATTGAATCAGGCCGATTGGTTGCACCGATAACGATTACTTCGCCACGAGCCTTAAGGCCATCCATTATTGTAAGGAGTTGGGAAACCATGCGCTTTTCCACTTCTCCCATAACTTCTTCCCGTTTTGGTGCAATCGCATCGATCTCATCTATGAATATTATAGAGGGTGCATTTTCCTGTGCATCGGCAAAAAGCTTTCTGAGTCTTTCCTCACTTTCACCAACATATTTGCTTATTATCTCTGGTCCGCCTACGTAGAAAAAGTTCGCATCGCTTTCGTTTGCCACTGCCTTTGCCAAAAGAGTCTTACCTGTTCCGGGAGCACCATAGAGTAATATTCCTTTTGGTGGATCAATCCCAAGCCTTTCAAATATTTCAGGGTGACGGAGTGGAAGCTCAATCATCTCCCGTACTTTTTGTATGGTATCTTTCAAACCGCCCACATCATCATATGTTATGTTCGGGACGTTCTTCATGTCTTTTATCGGTTCCTTGGCTATCTTGATCTCTGTTTCCTCAGTTATCATAACTGGTCCCTGAGGGAAAACCTGTGCAACTACTAGTGGTATTGAAGTACCAAAAATACCTACTGGAAGAAGATTGCCTTTAAGGAGCGCTTTGCCAATCAGTCTTTTTTTCACGTACTGGTCAAATCCCAAAGAATAGCGTACTGGTTCTTGTGGTGCGAGAACTACTTTTTTAGCTACCTTTGCAGCAACTGGTTCTATCCTAACTTTTTCCCCCAGTCCAACCCCTACATTCTGACGGAGTATCCCATCCATCCTTATCATGTCAAGGCCTTCATCATCGGGGTGCGCTTGCCATACTATAGCCAGGGCGGCTTTTTTACCAACCAGTTTTATTATGTCACCGGTGGAAACCGCTAGTTCATTTTTAGCTTTGGAATCTATCCTTGCTATGCCTCTTCCAATGTCGTTTTGGAAGGCTTCTGCAACCTTGAGCGTTATTGTGGGCATATTTTAACCTCGCTCTAATCCCTGATAACTATTTCGTCGTTCTTTTGTTCTATCTTGATCGCTATTCTACTATTTAATAGTGCACTTTTTTTAAGTTTCACGACTGTGGACAAAGAAATATCATCGGCAAGTTCTCTAACCCCAATAAATTTAAGGCCATTTATCCGATCAAAAATTATCTCCTTTCCTTCAACCTCCACAACAAGTTTATCTCCATCACACTCTATTTTCCCTACCTCGCCTATTAGCATTTCACATGGCCTTCTAAAAAGGATTCTTGCAGAGTCCTCTATCTCTATTACCCCAGTTCTTACAATTCCGCCTTCAATTACTATCTCATCTCCAACTTGTAATTTTTCTGCCCTATCCACTCCTTGAAAAACCACGCAGCGTCTTTCACTTCCATTTGATATTATGAATGAAAAACCTTTCTTTATCCCGTTAACCTGCACAAATTCATCATAGCCTTCAATTCGTACTATTGTCCCTCTCACATGTACTGTAGAATTTTCATCCAGGCTACCTAGATCTGCAAAACCTGCCTTTTTTGTAACTTCCACATTTCCGCTATATCCCAAGTGGAGTTCGCCGCTTTTTTCATATGCGCCCTTGACTAAAATCTCATCATTTAGCCGCAGTTTTTTTGCAATATCAACATCCTGATTCCACAAAATCAGCGTTTGGCTTCCACTTTCATCTTGTACTTCGACCACTCGTGACTGTTTTCCTGAAGAATAAGTTGCAATAGGCCAGATTTTCTTTATGCGTGCACCAAAATTTATCTTTTTTTCGCCCTTTGGTATCTCTGAGAGCTTGTAAGTTTTGTCTTCCTGCTTAAGAAGGCCTTTTTCTTTTCCTATTAATTTTATGGCTACTTCCCGGGTGAGAAAGCCATGGAAGGATTTGATTTTTTGTTCTATCTCCTCTTCAAGTTGCTCGGGGGTGAAAGATTTTTGCAGCTCATTTTCGAGATCCATGCTGCTATTTCACCGGTTAGGTTTTTTAACAATTAGAAATCTATTCCCCATTTTCCAATTTGAATAATGTACTGGTGCTCCGGACTATCTAGTGCCACCCATCATCTTTCCAAAGAATATTTCTTATTAAATCTCCCGGATGAATAAATCACATGCACAAAATGACCAATTTCGAATACGCATTTATGGTGAGTGAGCTCTCACCGCTAATCCTAGGCAGGCATTTTGATAGGATAAGAAAAATCGGGGAAGGAATTTACAGGATGAAAATTGGAAGTACCGAAATCCTCTGCGAGTGTGGGGTGAGGATACACTCTACCAAATACATAGAAAAGACTGAACTAACTGACAAATTTGTGGAAAAAATCTCAAAAGAGCTCGATAATGCAAAACTCCTTTCAATCGAACAAATCAACAACGACCGCATCCTCTGCTTCAACTTTACTAAAGGCCAGCTAATTTTTGAGATGTTTGGGGAAGGAAATGTGATACTGGTTCGTGATGGTAATACTGTTTGCGCCCAAAAATATGAGTCATGGTCTGATCGGGCCATAAGAGTTGGTGAATCATATTCTCCCCCAAAAAATATCCCATCAAATAAACTTGAATTTTCCGATCGCTACATCATAGTTTCTCTTATGAAAATACCCCTTGGAAAGGATTATTGCCTGGAAGCACTTGCACGTTCAAAAATTGATGAGAAAACTCCTGGTACATCCTTAAGTGGCAATCAGATTCTTGCACTAGAGCAGGCTCTGGATCAAATCCGTTCCAATCCCAAACCCTATGGTTTTTATTCAAATGGGAAAATGTGCGATTTTGGTCTTAGCTCAATGAAAAAATATTCGGAACAAAAAGATTTTCCAAGTTTAAGTGAGGTTGCCGATGAATATTATATGCATCTTGAAAAATCAAATCCTGTTCTGGATAAACTAATACAAAGGCTGGAAAAACAAAAAGAACGTCTGGCTGCTCTTTTAGAAGAAGAACGTGAATATAAACAAAAGGGTGATCATATCTACGAGCATTTTCAAGAGGTTGAATCACTGCTAAATGATGCACGCACTGGAAAAATTGAAAATATTAAAATAAATAAAAAAGATCGCTCTATAGAGCTCGAACTTTAGCTTTCAGTTCCAATTAGATTCTCTTTTAACAAAACCAGTGCCCGCTTTGGCTTATCAACTATGAGTGAAAGTATGGTATAATTATCATCCTTGGATAATGTCTGGGCATTTTGTATGCTTATGCCTTCGTTCATCTCCTCTATTTTATAGCCTGCATTTTCAAGGACACTTTTGCCATTTACTATATCTGAAAGACCAAGGGTAACTATTGCCTTGTCACCCATGACGTCTACTGTTACTGACTGGATGTTTATCTTTGCTTTTGCAAGTATGTATGATATATCCGCAAGAAGTCCTACTTTGTCATTTGCAACTATGGTTATTGCTTTCACATCTACACCTCAAATCTTATACATTTGAATATACGGTATTTTTTTTATATACATAACATCCGCATTTACTGTTCTGAGTGCAGCTGCAACTGATTTTTTTCCTACTATGTTTAATGAGCTAAACTTTTTGAGTGCAACGACCACCTGATCTTCATTTGCTTTTTCCCCTACATAAAATCCACGATAACGATCAAGATCCATTACTCTATCTTTATCCTCTAAGACTTTACCTATCAATTCCTCATCGCAAACAGCTACTATCCTGCCATTTTTACTTTCATGTATTTTTAAGTACATCAATTAAGCATACATTGCCTGAATTTAAACTAAAGTAATTCTACCAGTCCGCGGCAAGTACACGTTGCTTGCCTATACCAAAACAAGAAAATGATACGAACTAATGAGTTATGAGCAAAACCGATGTGGTTCGCTCATTTTGAAGCGCTTGATTAGCTAGTGCGATTTAGCTGGAATGGTATAATGGTGGTGGGTAGTTGAATGTTCTCTAAGAAATCATTTTCACAGATAATCGTAAACTATTACATATATTTATATTTCATACCCCCAACTATCTCTATCAATTATAACACATTGAGGTGCATCTATGACTCAAAACTGGTTGGAAACAACCGATTTACCCAAAGTTGTTACTGATCTTTCACCCCTTCAAGTTCTTGATGGCGTTGTCCTAAGAAGAGAACATCCTAAATTTGCAATTCCTGTTTCTGCAGCTGGGATACAATATGCAAAACGTTCTGGTCTTGGTGGGCAAAGGCTCTATCTTACTGAACATGATGGCAGTATGTGGCTTTGCTTCCCGTTTTCAGATTTGCATGCACGTTTTGTTTACAATAATGATGCGGAATACCACGCAAGAATGAATTTTCACCGTATAATCAGGGCTGTGCCTCATCCGGAATATCTACCACCATCTCAAATACTCGATCTACTCTATGATCAAAAAGAATTCCCGTTTTCAATGGAAGTTCTTGATGTGGAAACTAGTCGCAAAAGACAATACACTAGAAAAGATTTTCTTGCAGATATGGTTCGTGGTCCTGCTGCAAATCTTGCCGATTCGCTTGTTAATGCCTGTCCTAATTACCTAAGGCCTTTCTTTACTGCACTCGGGGTGGATGCATTTGCACTTATAGCTCCACCAAGTGAAAGCAGTGATCAATTGGTTTTCGCACTCAATCGTCCCTGGCCAGTATGGGTAAATCCAAGCAATTTCGATGGTGTTTCCATTTTCCTTCCTGCTGGTGGTGAAGAGTCAGTTGGTATTAGTCAAAATGGTATTAATGAAAACGAAGTAAGGAAGAGATCTAATAACTATGCTGCAACAAGGGAAGCTATTGTTGATGCAAAAGGTCTGCTGATTGCGGATATGAAAGAAAAAGGCATATACGAAAATGGTCAAAGTGTTAATGTGACTGTTCCATTCCACGATATCATGGTTCCATACACCTCAGGTGAAACCCACTATCCTGAAACAATAAGTTCCAATGTTTTTGTTGTAATTCAAGAAGGAGAGAAAAAAGTACTTCTCACTCCACCCGCATTACGCGGCAATTATCCAGGTATAACCCGTTTCTTTGTTCTTAAACTTGCTAATGAGGTTCTAGTTCCTATGGGTCTTATTGATGAAGTTAAGGAAGGCCCAATAACTCAGAAACTTTTGCAAAAAGGCACGGTTCTTGAGATGTTCCGGACTGGCAGTGCCTCTGGAATAAATTTTGTCAATCGCGTGGTCTGGTTTGATAAAAAAAGATATGAGCAACGTTCCCTTACCCAATCTATTGGCGCTGTTACTTCAGTTATATCGGAAGTATTTGAAGGAGTAGCTCGCGGTTATTCACTCGGCGGTGCCCACGAATGTCTTAGAAAATTTGCTTCATTGTGCGTACGGCTTGAAATCCCAGAAGCGAAAATTTCAGGTGCAATGCCAACATTTTCACCACCTTCAGTTAATGAGTATCCTAGGTCTCTTGTGCTTGAAGGTGTTGATCTTTCCAAAGCATCCGCAGCTTTCAGGCGTGGTAGTTCGATTGCAACTGCTCATGATTTTGCAACAGTTAGACAATTGGGAAGAAGCAGGTAATCTAGGCGGTTTGAGAATAATGTTAGTGTGATTCTATGCATCCTACTGTGTATCAACTTCCGAGTTTGCCCGGCGGTAGGCAAGTTCGTACTTACAATGATAATGGAAAAACAAGGTTTACTCAGGTGGATATGTTTCAACTAACTCCACACATTCCCATGGGCGAAACTATCATGGGGAATTTGGAGTATGATATTTCAATAAAATCTAGCATCTATCCTTCAATTGGTGGAAATGGTTTTTCCAGAGCAAGGGTGTACGCATTCTATCCAAAAGGCTTTGAATTTACTTTGAATCTGCAAATTGGCAAAGAAATTACTTATGTTGAAGATGGTGTTTCATATGTTCTTGCTGTTCCTGATGTACTAGTGACTGATCCAATTTCCGGAAATAAAGTGAGCTTGCAAAAAGCAGCTGGAATGGGAGTCTTTAGGGATATCGGTTTATTGAAACTTGAAAGAGAAGATGAGAACCGATACAAAATTTCTGTTGTATCTGACCTTAAAGAAGGAGATATAAGTGTAGTTGATATTATGCGACCACGAGGGTGGGCTTTAACTGATCAAAACGGGTTTCCGCTAAGAACCCTATCCTCAAATGGCATTATTCCAGAAGCAAGATATTCTTATGTTAGGAGTTTGGGTGAATTACCAGATTCTAATGGATGGCACGGGTCTCCTGTTCGTACCAATAACTTAATGGTGGGTGGCGGGCCTCGGCATATTATTTTATCAAATCGCTGGAGTGAACTATCAACTGTTGGTTTAGTGCAATCTGATGTCATCCTCCCTTCTATTGTAGTTATTGATCCCAAAACTTTGTTGGACCGAGCTAAAAAATTAGACACTATGGCAACTGGCATCGAGCATTTCATGTGCACCTTTCCAGACTTTAAAACGCCTGATCTTACTAGAACACTTATAGAAGAACCAAGAGAAACTGCAGCACTACTTAGAAAAGTAGCATCTACAATGTAACTATTTACTCCTATCTAGTAAGTATACTACAACACTTGTAATTAATGAAATTCCATACGCTAGTAAAAGCCCTCCAATAAGTCCAAATGTTGGGCCTAAAATGTAAAATCCAAAGGGAAACATGATGCTGGCAAGGCTTCCAGTTACCATACTACGGGCTACTGAGGCAGTAAATTCAAATCCATGTTTTCTTGAAAGCAGGATAAGGGAAGATGAAAAAATAGCTGGAAAACTTGCAAACAAACCTCCCCAAAGCGGTCCAAGTATGTTGGCAATTAAAACTGCTGTGGATATTATGCCACCTGCAAAAACCACTCTGAAAATCAAATCCGATTTACCTTTAGGGGGAGCAACTTTATGCGGAAATCCTCTAAGTAGGTACAAAGAAAGCAAGAAGAATAGCAAACCAATTCCTAGAGAATAACCCAAGTCATTCAAATGAATCAATACTATGGGGAAGGAGAGTAAAGCCCATACTAAAAGTGCGCCACAAAATGCTTTGAAGAAGCCATGCTTGTAGAGGAAAATAAAAGTAACTGCAAAAAGGCCATCAATCCCAATTATCGCCGGAATTATTACTGATGCAGCTATTGCAGATTCAGTATTTTGAGTCCATGCGATAAAAATGAGACTTATGAGGACAGTTGATGGTAAACCAATCAGTATTCCCCCGATTTTAGAACCAAACTTTTCAGACAACCATAATGTGAATGCTATGTATGACCCTCCAACTAAAAAAGATAAAATTAGTTTTATTAAAAAAAAGTCCATCTAGCTAATTTGTTGTTTAAATTTATAATCTATAGGTCGAGTTAAAAAAAATTGCAGGAGGAAGGATTTTCCGCCTTTTAGAAAAAGGCGGCCCAAAACCTATCGTACAAAACCCGGGAGGGTTTTGAAACAACTGAATTTCGAGCCACTTTTTTCAAAAGTGGCATTTGAACCTTCGAAGGCGCTGAGCCAACAGATCTCCCAATTCTCTATTGAAATAGGAGCACAACGCAACTATTTGTATTTCCATGCGAGGCATAACGCCGAGCGAATGGAAAAAACTTGAGTCTGTCACGTTTGGCCACGTTTTTAGCACGCCCGTTTTCGGGCGCTTTTTACTAAAAAGCGCATTGACCGCTTCGCTACTCCTGCGCAAAATTTCCTTAGATAATCCTTAGGTTAAATTTTGCATCAAACTTCATGAGGTTTGACTCCAAACTTACGTTAGGTTAATCTCGCCTCAAACTTCCTGAGATAACTCAAAAAGCAATAAACTAATAAAATGAAGATTTTATCAAGCCTAGTATTCAACGGCTATCTTACCGCCCTTTATCTTGCAGACGCACATAAGACGTTCAGTTGGGTCGGTTGCGAATGTTGCGAGTCCTGCTTCTTCCAATTCATTTGGTGCTTCGAGGTTTTCCATACCCTCAACCACCTTAACCTTACATGAAGCGCAGCTTGCTGTTTTGCATGCAAATAAAATTGAGCATTTACCATCCAGTTCAGCCAGAAGCGAACCATCCGGCAGCTCAACTGAAGCACCATCATTTTTTACTTCTATAGTTGCCATAAAATACATTCCAAGTAAAAACTTTTATACCTACTTCCTTGCGAAAGTTAAGTATGCAGTGTATAAGAGCCCAAAATGTTTGGGTCTAAATCCATAATCTTTAACTTCATATTCCCTATTCAGGCTTTCTAGTGTGAAAACTTCCCTGAAATTTTTTTGTGCAGCAAGGTGCAATTTCTTAGACTGCTCTGACTGAAGGCAATAACCTACAAGGTAGCCATCCGTCTTCAATGCTGCATAAGCCATATCAGTTATCTTATCTGCATCTGAAATATCGCAAAAAATAAGATCCCAAGATTCATCTTTCTCATCGATGCCGCTTAAAACATCCCTCTCTTTGAAAGTTACATTTTTGAGTTCTGCTTTTTTTACGTTTCCCTGGGCTATATCGAGAAATTCCTTCCGTTTCTCATAGCTTACTACTTCTTTTGCTATGTTGGCAAGTTGCACGGTCATAAAACCGGTTCCTGAACCAAGTTCTATTACCCGGCTCTCTTTACCTATGCCGCTATATGCCATTACAAGACCTGCATCCTTAGGTTGTGTTATCGCAGGTCCCCCGCGTTTGAGCTTATTAAGCAGCGGTGGAAAATGGAATTCTGGTTTAAGCATGTTTGGTGAATATCATAAACTATTTAAAAAGAGCTCAATTGTGTTCATTATGACTAAAGCTGGTTCATTAAGAAAACGATATGTAGCGTTTATTTTCAAAGGCCCAGAATTGTCAGAAGAATCCCTAAAAAAGAACCTCTATAATGAAGCACTAAAATTTTTTAGTGAATTTGGCCTTTCAAAAGTTGCCCTTAAACTTGTTAGCTACAATCCAGCTAGTTGCAATGGTATAATACGTTGCGAGCGTTCTCACCTGGATGAAGTCCTGGGATTTTTGGCACTACTTGATGGTTCAGATACCCGTTTCATTGCACTAAAATCCAGTGGCACCCTCAAAAGCTTGGAAAGTGTATTAGCCTCTAGCCACTCCAAATAATTTTTTGCGCCCCCGCTGACTTCTATATAAACCACTTCGGGTACCTTGTGGGGATGTTTGTGGGTTATGTAAGCTTCGATCTGAGGGTAAGCTTTTTTTGTACTTTTGATAAGAAGAAGATATTCACCATGCCTCTCTACTTTACCACGCCAGCGATAGAACGATTCCTCAATTTTGACTATGCTAACGCATGCAGCTAGTTCTTTTTCCACTAGTAAAAGTGCTGTTTTTTCCGCACTTTCTTTATCAGGATAAGTTGAGAGGACAATTATCATGTTCTACTAATTCGACAACCTTGTTTTAATATTTTTGAAACGACTAAAATCAGTAAAAATGGCCAGGAACTTTATGAAAAACTAGGGTTTCTTGAAAACTATCTCTATAACATCGCGATGTTTTAGTGGGTGATCTTTCCCTACTGCCTGTTTTGTCTTATAATCAATAGCCTTGATGAATCCTTTTCCTATATCGGAGTGGAGTTTGAAGGCAAAATCAAGTGCTGTTGTTGTATTTGGCAAAAGGAAACAATCGGGAAGTGTCCGTCCCTGTGCATCTACAAGATTTCCTCCACCTGGGAATATAGCGATATAATGAAGGAAATCGAAAACTGCAGAATTGAGGCATTTTTGTATTCCAGTACCCTCGTATTTGTCACAGACCGCTTTCATTATGTCAAGTGCACTTTTTTGTGCATCATTTACCTGCCCAGTTATCTTGAATTCTTTATCACCTGGGACATACTCAATTAAGGTTGCTTTTGCCGCTCCCTTAAGTGTTATTTCTGCTTCAGCAGAACATGCAATAACAAGGTATTCTGGAAATTCCTTTTTGAGCCTTTGATAATTATCCCAACCAGTTGAAAGATCGCATTTATTTGCAGCTATGATTATAGGTTTTCCAATATGGCGGATTTTTTTACAAAGTGCAAGTCTTTCCTCTTCGGACCAGTCATTCATGTTTTTCTCATCTAATTTGAGTTCCTTGAGAACTCTTGCTATTATGTCCTTTGTCATTCCAAGGCCGCTAAACTGCTCGGTAAGTATTTCCTCGTTTTTCTTTTTTACCAGCCGTGCCTCCCTCTGGAGCTTGTTCCAGTTGTTATCGAGTATGCCTTTTATCCAGAAATCAAGTTCCTGCTCAAGAAAGCGAACGTCATTACAAGGATCATAGCTTCCTTTTGGTACGCTTTCTCCGACCTCGTTGGTTGAACCGCTTGCATCAACGACATTTATCAGTATGTCTGCCTGTCTTAAATCGTCGAGAAATTTGTTACCCAGGCCTTTTCCCTCATGTGCACCTGGAACAAGACCAGCAACATCAAGAAGCTCAACTGGTACAAATCTTCTGGCATTTACACAAAAGCCGGTACGGGGATTGCATTGTTTTTCAAATTCCTTATCTACGCATTCCACTTCCACATATCCTATCGCACGATTGGGTTTTATCGTTGTAAATGGTCGGGAAGAACGTTCAACTGGTACTGAAGTTGCAGCCATGAAAAAAGTACTTTTTCCAACTGAAGGTTTTCCAACTATTCCAATAAGCATGTTTGAGATGTTGCTTGTGTTAGTTTTTAAAAACCTACGTAAGACTTTAGTTAATTTGGTGTAAGCTATGAAAACCGTCAAACCACCCAAAGTTATCATCACTGATTTTGATGGAACTTTAACCTTAGTGAAATCAGAAGCTGAAAAATTCACATCTGCCTACCTCGCTCATCTGGCAACAAATTCTACCATTGCAAGAAAGACAATTGATGCTGCATGGTTGGAAGCAAAGAAAAAAGTTGAAAATAGTCCTAATAAATATGGGTGGAAAGATGGAGACCGCATTGTTGCACCCGCTCGTGCTGATCATAGGATAATGGCAAGAGTGCTTGCAGGTTTGGCACTAGATTCACTTGGTGCGATTACTGATAAAACAACAAGAGCACAACTTCTAGAGGCAACGTACCACGCAAGTTCTGGAATGATTAATCCAACATTTAGGAGAGGCGCTCTTAAGTTCCTTAATCTTGTTAATTCCTCTAGTGGTTGCGTTGTTACAAATTCAGCTACTGGTGAAGTTTCTGACAAAGTGAACTACCACGGGCTAAAGCCCGTGGCGTCCTTGGCAACTCAGAAGAAATCTGAGATATGACTTTGGGGATCAACTTCTTTTGGCATTTCAAAGCTTCGTAGTTCTTCTTCGGTC
>JAHFFJ010000072.1 GCA_023248035.1 Microcaldota archaeon | reverse complement strand
CTCTCATCAGATTCAGAATGCTGTTCTTTCCTTTTAAACCTTATCTAAGTTCTTACGGTTAAAGTCGTAATCACCACAAAAAAGAAGGAATTCGTTAATCTTATTAGGGATGCTTGCCCCAGCAGCTACTGAATGCCCTCCACCAATCCCGCCCAATTCCAAGGCAGCTTTTTTCATAAAGTCACCAAGACTAAGTCCATTTTCAACCAGTGTTTTGCTCGCTCTTCCTGAAATCTTAATGGTGTTATTTTCTCCAAGTGAAACACCTATTATGGGTTTTTTCCATCCTTGTTTGAGTACCATACCGCAAATGACTCCAATTACTCCTTCTTCGATTATCCCCCTTCCATCCAGGAAATAAACAGGGCCTAAATCCTGCACATTAGAAAATGCAAATTCCACTCCCTCTCGGAGCATCTTCCTGTGTAATCTAAGGAGTGAACGTGCCTCTTCATACGCGCTCTCATCCTTGAGGCAGACCCTCACCCCTATATCTGGCTTCGAGTGTCTTCCACATGCGTTAAGCAAGGTACTGAATTCATTTGCCTCATAAGTTTCATTTTTGGGTCTTTTTGGAAAAACATAACTTTCACCAACAAGTTTTTTGCCTGGGACGATGTTTGCCAGTGCACTTATCACGCTCTTTTTCTCCTCATTATTCAAATCGGAATATTTACGTTCTCCTTCAGTTTTTATTCCAAGGTCACTAAACAATTGCTCTGAGCGATCTTCACGATAAGAAATTCCAGGTATGTAAGGGTCATCGGAATAAGAAAGAAATTGAACAAGTGGTCGACAATACCTTCCATAGAATCGTAAGTCATGTTCTACTAAAATTTCTCCTGATTTTTCGCCTTCACTTACTATCCACCTATTCATACCAAAAAGCGGGCTTTGCATATCTCCAACTGCACCTACAACTGCAAGGTCAGCACTGGTTCGAAAAACGCAGTATGCGACTCCGGCTGCACTTATCTCGCTTCCACCATCGATTCCATGAAGCAGCGGATTTACCTGCAACTTTTCTACTCCCTCGGTTTGGTGATGATCGATAATAACTACATCTTTGAGTTCATTGACCCTTTTGTTTCCCCCTCCCAAATCTACGAAAATCACTTCATTTTCGCCACTCGCAAGGTAACGATCGATCGCTTCATCATCGAGCTTTTTGATACACTCCCGCCTAAACGTTTTGCCTTGATTTAGAAAAGCCCCCGCTACTATGGCTCCTGAACTGACACCATCAGCGTCATAATGGTGGACAATAAGTGGGTTGTTGAATGAGAACGCGATTTTTTTTGCTTCTTCACATTTTTCAAAAAAAGCCGCTTCATTTCTGTTCATGAATAGTAAATTAGATCAACTACATTTTCAAAGTGTGGGTAATTGTTTATTTCAAATTGGGTTATTTTATATAATTATGTGTTTATCTATGTGCATATGCGTCGTGCTACCGCTAATAGATTCATTCTTCAAAAACAATCCCGCGGTTTTAGGTCTGGCCCTAACAACCCTACTGATCTTGCAATCGAGTTTCGCAGATTTTGGGGCGAGGTCTTTCTGCAGGTTTATGATGACCATTTTCCAGATATTGGTCGCGTAGGTTATAACCTATTATCTCCCAGAGCGACTCGCATTTTTCAGGCAGAAAAAAGAATACTTCTGGCGCTTAGTGATCGTGAAAGTCACCAGGGTCGTCTTGTTGAAACTATCGAAACAAATCATGCAGAAGTTCATGGGACTATTTCTGCGCTTGGAATGGAATTTTCACAATCTGTTTTTGATAATGCAGCAGCTCTTTCATCAAAAACCCCAATTGAGAGCAAGCTTAGAGATGATTTTCTTATAGTTGCAATCTTTATATGTCAAAATACTGTTAATCTAGGCCCAAATTTCCGTTTATCCAAAGGACAGCTTAGTAACGAGGGTCTAGCATTGGGTAGATCCTTACACGCTCTTATGGATCCAGGAAATCGTGATGAAGTTAAAGCACTCGTTCTTGAGTTCACGGTCCAGAGTCTAGTCGCACTTTCAGTATGCAAAGACAAGGATGCACTAAAGGCTCTTGATGACTATATGAATAGTTTTTTATCTGAGGCTAAAGCATTTGTTGCAAGGGCTAAAAATGATGAACTCGAGCGCGTAAGGCTTGCACTTTTCAAGTATATATGTTATGCAATTACCGTTCATAATAGCGACTTAAGCCTTTCCCTTCACTCAAAAATTCCTAGTCGTGATCTCCTTCTTGTAGCAAGTGAAGTCGTTCTCTCTCCCTATCTTTTAACTGAGTCTGCCCATCCTAATCGTTTGGCCGAGATTGCAAGAAAAGTTCAATCAAAAACCGTAGCATGGGCAATAATGGAAAATCCACAATGGATAGATCCTCGGGAGAATTTTGCTTTGTTAGGTACTCTCATAACCGAACTTAATGTTGCTTCCCCATCTGCTTTTGCTATTGTGAATGGAAGACCTGCAAATACTGCAATTAAGGTTTTGGGGAAATTAAATGACAAACCACAACATGCAGGTGTTTGGACAAAAGCAAGAGTAGCAAAAGTTCCTATTGATCCAATGGACTTTTCTACCTACCTTCTTGATGTTGCCGATCAAATCGATCAGGGAGAAAAATTTGCCGATAGTTTACATGCACTCCTTCCAAAAATAAGCCCAGATGTTGCGGCCCGGATTGTAAGGTGCGCTACAAATATTTATGTTTCCAATTTATGGGCAGAACTCATAAGAATGTTTGAATCTAATTCATCAGATGCCTTCGTTGTCTTAGATGCAATAGAAAAAGGCGATTTTGATGGTGCAAAACATTTTTTATCTGGGCGCAAACAAGATCTAACTGAGCAAAAGGAAAAGGAATTTGAAGGCAAAATACGGGCTCGATATATCGGCTCTACTGATCCAGAAATAGCAATATTGTGTACTATTTATCATCGTATGGAAGAACTTAAAATTGATCCAAAGCATTTTGGTTCTCTTAGGGCTAAAGGCCTAAAGAAAATGGTCAAATTTGCAGAATATTCTGCACAACTTAACAATGCTGCATTTAGGGCAGTTCTTACTTCATCTAGGAATCCATTTCTTCGTGCAGTTGAAAATAATGACTGCGAACTACTGATCTCAAATTTGAACACTGTAGGGGAAGTCTGTCAAGAATCAGAACTTACCGGAACGTTCTCCCTTTTAATACACAATCATCTTGAGAGCGAAAAACTTCTAAGAAACAGTACATTTGATCGTATTGTTATTATTGCAGGTGCTGAAGTGGGTCGTACAATTAGCCAGCGTCTTTCTGAACAAACTAGCGTGGCTGTGAGGTTAGTGTCTGATGAGAGACCTACCATTCACCATCTTAAGGCTCTCTTAAGGAAAGGTGATGCAGTGATAATAGATACCTCCCACATCTCACATTCAGCTTCAGGTGCAGCACTAACATTATGCCGCAAACATGGTATCTTCTATGTGACCGCTTCAACTTCAAATACTGAAAGGCTGCTTAGGCGTTTAGGTTCCAGGCAAGCAGCTTGATTAATATAAAGAGCCAAATCAATACCCGTTCCTTCAAATCAAATTCTTAGCTAACCAAATCAGATAAAAACTCTACCAAAATCTAACAAACTCTAACTACGCTCGAGTTCGATTTTGGATTCTTTTGTTATTTTTTTGTTTGTTATTTCGAGGATTGTCGAACAACCTACCAAATCTCAAAAGCCCTTCCAAATTTTAAACTCTTAGGTTTATTCTCTTTTTATGCAAGATATCATAATTGGTTTTATGCTAGTATTTCTGAAAATTCTTTTCTCAATTGTCCTCTCTGCAGGTGCTCTGTACACAGGCATGAATCTGCTTGATAGGATAACTGTAGGTATTGATGAATGGAAAGAAATAAAGAAAGGGAATATGGCAATCGGTATCCTTTATGCTGCTGTCATGATCTCAATAATAATGCTTCTCTCCCCGAGAATTGGTGAATTTATTTTCTACCTCCAGGGTGGTTTAGATTTAGGAACAACAATAAAACTTCTTGCATTAACTTTCTTCAACTACATTGTTGCCCTTTTTGCTTCTGTCTTTATAATCTACCTTGTGATACACGTAATCGATCGTATCACTCCTGATCTGGATGAGCTTGCCG
>JAHFFJ010000028.1 GCA_023248035.1 Microcaldota archaeon | reverse complement strand
GTCTTCAACTATCAGGGTATAATTTTTGCGGGTGAGGGTGATGTTGCAAATCAAGTTCTGGAATTCATAAATCGCTATGGTGGGGATCCGGATCAAATTCCTCTCTCACTCCTTCTCAGTCGTGGAATTTTAAGAAAGGACAATATTTAAATGCCCTGACTTAACTATATTATATCCTATGAAATTCAACACCACCGCAGATGTACCAGTTCCAGAAAGGATGATCGATCAAATCATCGGACAGCTTCGATCAGTTGAAATAATAAAAAAAGCTGCAAAACAAAAAAGAAACGTCCTTCTTATAGGCACTCCGGGAACTGGAAAAAGTATGATGGCCCAGGCAATGGCCGAACTGATGCAGGTTACCGATCTAGAAGATGTACTAATTTATCCCAATCAGAATAACGAAAATCATCCTCTTGTTCGTGTAGTCAAAACCTATCCTGATTATGAGTACCTCGTGAAGAATAAGCTTAATCGTTATTATTCTCCAAAAGAGATTGAGCTTACCAAACAAATAAATGGAAATCCATCGTTGGCCAAGCAGCTTAGGCCCGGACTTGGCAGGAGGATTGCAAACTATCAAAAGCCACGGGAGGAATCCAAAACTCCTCCATCTGGTCTTATCATTGCCATCTTAGGTCTTTTGCTCTTGGGCATCCTTATTACTGATGAAATTCCAGAAAACCTAAAGCTACTTGCAATTGTTGCAGTCCTTGGTATCGGCCTTCTATTAGTAATCTCAAATGCCACTTCCGGTCTTGGAAAAAGGTTTATGGTAAACGAACAAAACGGTCCTAAACTTATTGTTGATAATAGTGACCGTATTACCGCACCATTTGTTGATGCTACCGGTTCACGTTCAGGCTCACTTCTTGGTGATATAAAGCACGACCCACTTCAAACCGGCGGTCTTGGTACTCCTCCACATATTCGTGTTGAAGCTGGTGCAATTCATCAGGCAAATAAGGGAGTACTTTTCATTGATGAAATCGCTTCTATGCGTACAAACTGGCAGCAGGAAATTCTTACTGCAATGCAGGAAAAGAAATACCAGATAACTGGACAGAGCGAGATGAGTTCGGGTGCACTTGTAAAAACCCATCCGGTTCCTACTGATTTTGTTCTTGTTGCTGCAGGAAATCTTCCTGATATGGCACATATCCATCCAGCACTTCGTTCAAGAATTCGGGGTGGTGGCTATGAAGTTTATGTTGAAGATTCTATGGAAGATAGTCCTGAAAATGAGGATAAACTAGTGCGCTTTGTTGCTCAGGAAATAAAGAGAGATGGAAAAATCCCACACTTCACCAGCGATGCCGTTTACGAAGTAATCGAAGAAGCTAGAAGGATGGCGGGAAGAAGGAAAAAATTCACATTAAATCTTCGTGAACTTGGCGGACTTGTGCGTGCTGCTGGGGATATCACCCGTGAAAAATCCGGAAAGTTTGTTACTAAGGATGATGTTATCGCAGCAAAGAAAATATTCCGGTCAATCGAAAGCCAGCTTGGGGAAAAAATGGTCGAATACAAAAAAGAATACCAGACCATACTTGCAAAAGGCTCTCAAGTTGGCCGTGTGAATGGGCTTGCAGTTCTTGGAGATTCACGTGCCGGCCTTGTTCTGCCAATTGTTGCACAAGCTACTCCTGCCGCTTCAAAAAGCGAGGGTCGTGTTATTGCAACCGGAAAACTCGGTGTGATCGCAAAAGAGGCAGTGGACAACGTTTCTGCAATATTCAAAAAATATATCGGAACTGCCATTGCCAGAACCGACCTACATATCCAATTCCTCCAAACTTATGAAGGTGTAGAGGGGGACAGTGCTTCAATTTCAACCGCTGTTGCAGTAATCTCTGCTCTTGCTGAAATTCCTGTTCGTCAGGACGTTGCAATGACTGGCTCTCTCGATGTTCGTGGTAGAGTCCTTCCTGTTGGTGGTATCACTGGAAAAATTGAAGCTGCTATAGAAGCTGGAATGAAAAAAGTCATAATACCCCAAGCCAATGGACAGGACGTTTATCTTTCAAAGAACATGGCTGATAAGATTGAAATAATCCAGGTTAGTGAACTGGTTCAGGTGCTACAGAATGCTCTTGTAGATTCAAAAAAGAAAAAAGAACTTTTGAGGAAGATTAAGGCAGATTAAGATTAGTTTAAAACTAATTCACGCAGCGGAATTTACCTAAAACCAATTCAGGAAATGACCTCCATCAGCTCCCGCTTGATCTCCTGAAATTTTCTCGAATAGCGTATATCGTTAGTTCGGGGTTTTTTAAAAGGAACATCCACTTCGTGCTGTTTTTTGTCTTTTTTCAGAACAAGAACCCGGTCAGAAAGATAAATTGCCTCCTCAAGATCGTGGGTCACTATAATGGCTGGGATTTTCTCCTCTGCTAAAACTTGGGAAAGCCACGTGTGCATCTCCAAGCGGCTCAGATAATCCAAATTTGCAAATGGCTCATCTAAAAGCAGTAACTCGGGTCCGCTACCAAGTGCTCTTGCAAAAGCAACCCTCTGCTTCTGTCCTCCGGAAAGCTTATGTGGGTAGGTATGGAGTTTATCCTCAATGTCCGCCATCTTAAGGAAATGGGCAAGAGGGTTTCCGTTATCTTTATTGAGTGCAAATGCAATGTTCTCCCCCGCAGTCATCCAAGGAAATAGTGATGGATTCTGGAAAACAAAACCAATGCGTTTTGGTACAGCTATCCTGCCCTGATAATTTACAAGCCCTGCAATAGCATTTAGGAGAGTGGTTTTTCCAACCCCACTTTTACCTGTAATCGCAAGGACCTCTCTAGCTTCCAGATCAAAAGATATATCCGAAAGTATCCTTACCCCCTCTCTGGAACAATTAGATATCCTTACCTCTAGGGGAAATGTCATCACTCCACCCAGGGGCAGATCCGCTTTATTGTTTGTAAGAAAATAAAATCTGAGCTTGCAGCCAGTAGTCCAAGGACAGTAAGGCCAGCCATCATCCTATCAATGCGGTAGGTGATCTGGGAATTTGCGATAAAATATCCAAGGCCGCTGGAGGCTCCAGCCAGTTCAGATACAAAAACCATAATAAAACCCATTCCGATGCCTATTCGTATCCCGGAAACTACAAATGGCAATGCAGCAGGAAATGTCACCTTATAAAAGGTCTGTAATGGTGATTTCGAAAAAAGTGAAGCCACTCGAAGATAATCGGGAGATATGTCCGTTATCCCGCTAATTGTGCTAAGCCAAACCGGAAAGAAAACTGCAAATGCTATGGAAAGTACTTTTGAAAGGTCAGCAATTCCAAACCACACTATCATAAATGGTATGAGGGCAACAGGTGGCAAGGCCTTCAAAATATGCAATAGTGGAGAAATTGTTCGATCCAAAGCCGGGAAGCTCCCCATCAAGAATCCCACTATCATTCCGGCAAAGCAACCCAAAACTATTCCTGCCATTAACCTAAATGAACTCGAAAAAAGATCCGATACTAATTCGCCGTTTTGTACGGTCTCAACAAGTGCCTCCAGAACACGATATGGGCCAGGGAACAGTGCTTCTGCAAAAAACCCAGTTGCAACCTCCCAAATAAGAAGGATCAGAAGAAAAAAACAAATTGGTTTTGGATCAAGGTTCACCTAACCAGCCCTTGCCTTATCTAGGAATTCTTTCCTCAGAATTTTACTAAAATCAGGTTTTTGGGACTGGCTTTTGTTTGTTTGAATGGCCCACTCTGCCTCAGCATCCCAGTACTGCATGAGTTCCGGGGTTATGGTTGCGGCTATTTTGTAATGACTCCAGATCGATTTGATCTGCTGCACTGAGAACTTTGTCCTTTTTGCTACAATCTCCTGTGCTGTTGCCGGTTCGTTTTCTATAAAACGTTGCGCCTTAATCAAAGCCCGCATGAACGCAGTTGCCTTATCCGGGTTGGCGTTCACCCATTCATCCCTTGCAACTAGGACATATAACGGAGAATAAACTGATGCTGGAATTGTGAAAGTCAACGTTTTGTTTGGTAGCATATCCTCAGAAATCGATGGGTAGGGTTCGAAAATGCTTATTCCATCTACTGCTCCAGTTGTAAGTGTAACTGGCATGTCCTCTGGTTTCTGGGCTATAATCTCCACAGAATTAGGGGAAATATTGTAATATTTAAGGAAATTATAGGTGTAAAATTCCGGTGTTCCGCCTATGGATGTGGCGAGCTTCCGTTTCTTTGACAGAAAATAGCCTGCCGGTTCTGGGTCGGGGAGTGATCCATCTTTCAATACTACTACCCTGTTTTCACTGGTGCTTGAAACTGTCTGGCTTAGGACAGAGAACTTATTGCCGTTCATGTTTGCCAGAACTACAGGTACATCCCCAACAACTGCGAAATCAATCTTGTCCGCAAGAAAGGCCTGCAATGCGAATTTGCCTGCGGTGAACTCTACAAGTTCTACATCAAGGTCTTCTTCCTCAAAATAGCCATTATCAGATGCAATAATCACAAGTGCGCTGGACGGGGTAGATTGAAGGCCCACTGTAAGTTTCTCCCCGCTAAGTTTTTCGTTAGTGGGTTTCGTAATGCAACCAGCTAAAGCAATAACCAAAATCAAACATATTACCTTTATAAGTCTAGAGAATGACATAATTACCCACTTGTTCTCTACTGCATATCACTTATATAAAATCTGGGTGTCCAATCACTGGACTACCAAATAGAAAAGATTAAAAGCAGGGCTACAGGAAAATTAATGTGCATTCGAACACTCTCCAGAAAATCGGCCTTAGCAAGGCAGAAAGTAGGATCTACCTTGCACTTCTTGAACTTGGCTCAGTTCCTTCCGGTCGTATTGTAGAAGAAACCGGGCTTAGGAAATCTACGGTGTACGAGGTACTAGGTCGTCTCAGGGAGAAGGGTCTTGTATCACATATCATAAAAAAAGGCATGAAGCACTTTGATGCTGCAAGGCCAGAACGTATTCTTGACTACCTTGCTGAAAAAAGAAGGGAGCTTTCAAATCAAGAGGAAGAGGCACAAAAGCTTGTTTCTGACCTTGAAAAAATCAATGCCTTGAGGCCACATGCAGAGGCTCATGTACTGGAGGGGATAGAGGGATTCAAAACTATGCGACGGCATGTGCTTAGAAACTCGAAAGGGGAACATCTGCTTATCGGTGCAATTTCGAAGGAAAATGAGGTTATGCCTGCATTTTTTGGATGGTGGAACAAAGAGAGGCAAAAGAAGAAAATCAAAATAAAAATTCTCCACAAGCAAAGTGCACGAGGAAAGCAGATGGCCACACCTAAGTTCATGGGTGATCATTTTGAAACGCGATTTCTTCCGGATTCTGTTGAAAGCCCGGCAGTAATAAACATCTACGGTGACTGCGTGGTTAATGTTTTGTGGAAAAACGACCAGCCTCTTTGTTTCATGCTGATAAATAAAGAAATTGCAGATTCTTATCGTCACTATTTTGACTATCTCTGGAAACTCACCGCTCAGTCCTAAGGACTACACTTTCATCAATAGAACTTACTGAAGAAATTGGCATTATGTACCTTTTATCAAAAACAGTCTGTACTATTATTTTCCCCCGTTTGGCATCAATACCAACTATCTTTCCAATATAACTTCCATGTTCGGATATCGCTTCTTTTCCCTCTATCTTCATCTCCATAATGAGCTCCTTCCTATACCAGTTCACAAAGTTTGTTGAGAAATAACCTAATATCAGGGAAATTCCTATTACCAGCAGAAAACTACCAAAATCAACATAAGGTTCCTTTATGTTAACTATCCAGTTGCTTCCAACTAAAATTACGAGCGTAGCTAGTGCAGCAGCAGAAGAATATAGCATATATTTTGTTATCCTAAACTTCTTCTTGTCTATTACTGCATCTATGCTTTTTCCTATCATTATAAGCATCATTGCAGTGAACAATATCCATATTGTACTTCCTACAACCAGTGCGATAACCTTCTCATTAGAGAGGTTTAGTGCGATTCCCTTCTGGAGGGTTTGGAAGCCTACAAAAATTCCTATTGAAAGAACAGCAGCTGCACCTATATACCCTATCCAGCTTGTTCTTTCAAAAGAGAATCTAAAGTCGGATATTATACTGCCTATAAAATCATCAACTCCAAATATCCTAAGAAGAAGGGCAATGCCGATCATTATCCCCACTGGTTGCCATCCGAGTCCAAAATAGCTTGAAATAGAAAGTAGCAGGATAAGTATTGCTGGTATCCCAATTATTGTTTTTGCAAAAGATGGATCGCGAAGCTTTTCCAGAAGAACAAAATAAGTTTTTTCGAGCTCCTTAGCCTGTTTTATGAATACTATTTTTGTTGAATCCACTTTGATCCTCGATTTTATTACTGGCAGTATCTCCTCATCTGATGCTCCATCTGAAACTAGTATGCAGGAAGTTGGTGAGTATTCTGCTATTACTCGATCTATTTGTGCGCTTACCTCTTTATCGGCATCAAATCCCAGCTTGCGGTCACCTGTTAACGTTACTACTTCAACATTATGACCATCCTTTCGCATTTTATCAAAAATCTTTATTGCATAATATATTGCATTAGAATCAGGATCTTCAGGATCAGCAAGAGATAAGGCTATTGCACCCTGGAGATTTTTTTCCCTTCCTATAAGTGGACCGGTGACCTTTGCCTTCTCGTATAAATCGTTATCTCTGTCAATGCACAGAACCAGTATCGGTCTCTTCATCGTCCAATTCTTGCACTTTAGCAATTTAAACCTTCGTTAGTCGCTCTGGGAAGTCATTTAAAACTCTTCTTTGCATTATCTTTTCTCTTTAAGATGATAAAATGGATAAAAAACTAGTTCTCCCCGGAGACCATCTCTCAAGCGCAGAGGAGGCCGAGCAGGGCGAGAATACATATACGGAAAAAGACGAGATCTACTCCGCTGCAATAGGTGAGAACAAAAGCTCTCCTGGTCATGCTGAAGTAAATTCAAGGGGAAGAAATCTAAAAACTCCGGAAGTTGGAAGTTCAGTATATTGTCTTATCGTAAAAACCACTCCAAATAAAGCTATTGCAGGCTGCATGACAATTGAAGAAGCACAAGGTGAAGGCAGGGGGCTGGAAATAGATGCAGTGCTTCCGGTTACTGCAATTCGTAGTGATTATGTTCGTGATGTACGCGATGAAGTTAAAATCGGCGATATCATAAAAGCCAAAATCCAGAAGGTCAATCGTTCTGGTTTTGACATAAGCATTCGTGATGCAGATTGTGGGGTAGTTTGTGCATTCTGCCCAAGATGCAGAAACAGGATGGATCTTAAGGAAATATTCATATGTAGTTGTGGCTGGAAGGAGCGCAGAAAGCTTCCCAGACAGGAATCTAAAAGAGAGTGATTTTGATGGATGTCAAGATTTTAGTCAATGAAAAAAATACTTTGGAAATGGATTTGAGTGATACTGATCAGTCACTTGCACAGTTGCTTGCAGAAAAACTTAATGCTGATAGTGATGTTGAATTTGCTTCTTACAAAGTAGAACATCCGCTTGTTGCATGCACCAAGCTTTTTGTGCGTACAAAAAAAGGTGATCCGGCAAAGTTGGTTCTAGAAAAGCTTGAAGAAATAAAATCCGAGGTAGCCGAATTCCGCTCCCAGTTTATCCAAATCACAAAATAGCTGGTCTGATGATTGATATCCGGGAGAAACTAAAAAAATCCTATGTCCAGGTCGGTATTTTATTTTTCACGCTAGCTTTATATTTAGTTACAAACTCCCTTTTTGGTTCAGCTAAAAATCCCTATAATTTTTTACCGCCACTTTTTGGTGCATTAATTGTTGTTGAGTTTTTCATTTTTGTCGGTTTCGAAGTTAAAGATGGGGCAAAAAAATACGGTTGGAAGCATGAAATAGTTGACACCATAATAGCGCTTGTTATCGCTGTTGGTGTATGGTACGGGTTTTCACTTGTGCTAAATACCAGCACTCCGATCTCTGGTGTGGTTTCTTGTAGCATGCTTCCAAATCTTCAGCGCGGAGATTTTGTTATTGTTCAGGGTGCACCTGTGGCATCTTACGAAATTTCAATGACTCAAAACGAATTAGACAGTCTTAATTCACCAGCAACTATATTTTATGATGATAAAAATATATCAATTCCAGGTTCAATATTCCCATTTTGCATATCTAGTAGTGATAACGAACCCTGCCAGTTCTTTATAAAAAATCCCCAGTCCTTGGTAGAAAAGAAAGGCGTATTTACCTATCACTACCAGCAATGCACAATAAACTATTCAAATGGGAGTTCTGCAACTGAACCCTGCCTCAAATCAGTTACATTCAAGGGTAAAGAGTATCTGGCCAATTTTTCTAATGACATCATTGTCTATAAGCCTCCTTCTGGTGATGTGTTTTCCAAAATAGGCGACATAGTTCACCGAACAATGTTCAAGATAAATGTTGATGGGAAATACTATTACCTCACACGTGGTGATAACAATCCTCTTCTCGATATGCAGGTTTATGACTATGGAACTGGTGCAGTAAACCACCCAATCCCTCAAGAAAACCTTAGAGGTAAAGTGATTGCCAGAATCCCACTCCTTGGTTATTTCAAACTTTTCCTATCAGGATACTTTAGTGAAGATCCACAATGTAAAATGCAGCTTGGATTTGACCATCTATAATCCGGCTTAGAATTCCAATTGTTTCCGATTCGATCAAATAGTAAACATTTTTAAACGCTTTTTTACACATGTTTAATCGTGAACCCAAGAACTTATTTCAAAAGGCAAAGTCTCGAGTCTGATATAAAACGTTTGTCTGCTCTAGTGCAAAGATTTCACGAAGTCGAATATAGTGTATCAGAAAGAGAGAGTATAACGAAAAAAAAAGCTGATGATACATTTGCAAGTGTTCTTGCAACTAAAGCTGCACTAACTCTACTTCCTCGTTCACAAAACATTCCTGTTTCTCATATCCATTTTCCTAATAATTTTTTGCTTAAACCCGCATCTCTTGATATTATTCTCGGCACCGATCTCCAAACAATTTCTGCAATGAAACATAAGGTGGAAAAGTGCTCTAGCTTTTTAGAAGCCCAACAACAAACATCAAAACTATCGGAAGCCTTAAAATCTCTCGAATTCGCCTCCCGTTTCTTGTCTACTGGTCCAATTGTTGCTTTTTCTGCATTAATAGGTACTATCTCTGAGTGTTGGCTCTATGCTCATTTCCAGAGACCATATGAAGCCGTGTCTGTTGGTATTGCTGTATCTCTAACTGTCTTATCAGCTCTATTGAGAAAACTCACTAATTTGAAAAATAATCTCCAAAAAATCCTTCAACATCATGAAAATAACGATCAAATCCAAAGACGAGTTGATACTTTAACCACTATTTATGATACTTTTAGTGTTATCTCCTTCCAGCTTGATCAAATAGAAGCTATTGCAAATGCAATAATGAGATTTATCTCAAAATATCTTCAAAGTAATGCAGTTTCCAATCCAAACGAGCTAAACTAACCGTAATGGCTTCCACCAATATCCCTGTTTATTACTTCTTGCAGTTTCGATCGCAGCTTCTCTTTCTCACCCTCTTTAATCTTCATCCCCTCAAGTTTTTCTTCCCACTCCACAAGGGCACCAGCTACCCTGTTGAATGTCCTTTCACTATCACTGTATTTTGCATATTCCAAAAGTGCATTAAGTGCGTAACGTGATTCTGATTTTCCAAGTGCTTCAATAATTATGGCCCTTATCATATGGTTTCCTTCATGTTCCTGGTTTGAGAGCCTGGTGAAATGGTAAGTGAGTAGTTTCGCAGCATCATCACTCCCACTAAAGCGTCCAACCAGCCTTATAATATCTGCAATACCTTCAAGCGAGGTGTTGTAGTTGAATATCGCGCGATAGACATTGATTCGTGTTTGGGAAGGATCAGCATTAGGATTTTTTACCTTAAAATATTCATAAGTGTGCATTATTTTTATATCAGTGACTGTGGCAAGTATCTCATGTATCATGTAAAGTAAAAGCTGCCTGACTGGTTCATTGCTTTTTTTGTATACCGATTCAAGTTTGTCAAGGGCTTCATTTTTCGAATCCTCACTCACTGCAACCGGATAGAACTTTATTGCATAAAGTGCCTTTTCAATCTCCTTTACAGTTGCTGCCATTTTTTCTTTTTCAGGATCTGGTTTTGGCGTTTGATCGGTTTTGGAATTTTGGTTCACAGTCTCTTTCTTCGCATTTTCTGCATCCTCATCTTTGGACAATAGAATCACCACAGTGAACTACCACAACATACTCTTTTATTTTCTGTCTTTCTTGTATTTCCATGGAAATATTATTTGCAACAAGCAACAAAAACAAGTTTAATGAAGCTGCCCAGATGCTTAAGGCAGAGGGTATAGATCTAAAACAGTACTCATTTTCCTATAACGAAATACGGTCTGATAGCCTGGAAGAAATTGCCCGTGATGCAATCACAGCAGCTTACAAAAGATGCAAATTGCCAGTTTTTGTTGAAGATTCCGGTCTTTTTATCGAAAGCCTATCAGGTTTCCCGGGAGCATACTCCTCGTGGGCACTAAATAAAATAGGTCTTGATGGCATACTAAAACTTATGGAAGGTAAGGATAACCGTTCTGCCTATTTCGAGGCATGTATTGCCTATCGAGATGGTTATGATGTTGTAACCTTTAGGGGTAAGTGCCCTGGAAGGATATCAGAAGAAGCCCGTGGTGAGGATGGTTTTGGATATGATTCGATATTCATTCCTGAGGGGGAGCATCAGACGTTCGCTGAAAGCATAGAATTAAAAAACAAGCTCTCACATAGATATAAATCTCTTCTAGAATTCTCTAAAAGTCTAAACTCCAGAAGGTAATTTTTGTCGGGTTGGCCGGCGTTCCGGTCAAATTGAGGTGAATTTATGTCCCGGTTACATTCAAAAAAGAAAGGTAAAGCAGGTACAAAGCGGCCAAAAACAAAAACCGCACCAGAGTGGTCAAATATTAAACTGGCCCAGATGAAAGAACTCATAATTAAGATGTCAAAAGAAGGTGTTCCTCAGACCAAAATCGGTCTTATATTGAGGGATCAGTATTCGGTTGCTAATCTTCGTGCCCATCTGGGCATGTCACTTAAGGTGTTCCTTAAAAAAGAGAAAGTTGCCCCAGAATACCCAGATGATCTCCTTAGCCTGATCAAAAAAGCAGTTCGTATGAACTCACACATAAAAACTTCAAAAAATGACACTCATAACTCAGTAAAACTAGGTCATGTAGAATCCAAAATACAGAGATTGGTGAAGTATTATTCCTCAAAAGGAATGCTTCCTGCAGGCTGGAAATATGAGAGAGAAAAAGCAGCTCTGTTAGTCAAGTAAAGGTGAAATATTCATGGCAGGAAAGAAAGTTAAATCGGTTGATAAATGGAAAGCAAAGAAGTGGTACTCAGTAAAGTCTCCTGTGATGTTTGAATCAAAGGAGCTTTGCGAAGTGGTTGCTTCAGATGACAAGCGCCTTATCAATCGCATTGTTCGTGCAAGTCTTCTTGAACTTGGTATGGGTGGTTCATCCCAAATGGCAATGTTCACCACACTCAGGTTCAGAATAAAAGACGTTACTGGTGCAGATGCAGGAACCACTTTGCTTGGTCATGATATCTCGCCTTCTTTCATAAGAACATTTGCACGTCGTGGTAAATCACTTATCCACCAGGTAGTTGATGAAAAAACCAAAGATGGCGAAGCACTTCGTCTTAAGATTATCGCAGTTAGTGGTGCTAGGGTAAGTGAAAATACCCGCAGAAATCTTCGCAATGCCCTTGTTGAAGATTGCAAGAAAGCAGTTGTAGAAAAGAATTATCCAGGATGTAATTTACGGCAGGCTTTCCGCACGCATTTTCAATCGTCTCAAACAGATAACCAAAATGAGAAGGGTTGAAGTACGTCGTTCGGAACGCGGCGAAATCTTTAAGTAATAAAAGGAACCAATGGTTCCTTTTTATCCTCCTATGAAAAGGACCAAGGTCCTTTTCTAATCTCCTTTTGAAAGGAAACTACGTTTCCTTTCTAACCTTCCTCCATTAGAACGGTTCTTTCCAACTTCCTTCATTTGATTCCCTTCAAAAATGGAACTGTATTTAATTTTATCCTGATAATTATCCATAGTAGAGTTTCATTAGTTTGTAAGGATGAAGTTTGATGAAACTTTACCCTAAGTTTATAGTAGGAAAGTTTCGTTTGATGAAACTTTAGTCGAAGTGTTCGTACGAGAGCCGTTTCGGTGAGCTGGAAGAGCGAACGAACGGGAAAAAGTGAACGAACAAAAAAGGAGGAAAGTTTCGTTTGATGAAACTTTAACCTGAGTATGTACGGATGATGTTTACTGAATTTTTGACCGGTGTAGGACCGGAGTAAAAATTCAAAGGAGGAAACTTCAATGATGCCGGGTGGTATGGATCCAAAGAAAATGCAGGCGCTCATGCGCCAGATGGGCATTAAAAGCGAAGATATCGATGCCCAAGTAGTTACTATTGTGACTGATTCAACTACCATAATAATCGAAAAACCGCAGGTAGTTCAGATAACCATGCAGGGTCAGAAATCATTCCAGATAAGCGGTGAGGTTCGAGTAGAATCAAAAAATATCGATCGAACAGCTGATGATATAAAGCTCATAATCGAGCAAACCGGTGTTTCGGAAGAGGAGGCAAAAGCTGCCCTTGAAAAATCCAATGGCGATATTGCCCAAGCCATCGTTTCCCTTTCGGAAGGCAAGTAATAAAAATCTTGATCGAGTTATCCATTTATGTCCATAAGGCGCGAAATACTGCTAATTATTGTCCTAATATTTGTTATTGCACTGCTAGTAAAGGTAGTAGAATTTTTCCGTACCGATGTTGTGGAAGCAGATGCAAGTAACTTCGTGCTTGAGGATCTCAAGAGCAAATACCCAGATGCAGACCTGGAGATAATGTCAATTACAAACAAATACAATCCTCTAGGTTCCCACTACTTCGAAGTAAAAGCGAGAGTTACAGAAGGTGCCGAGACTGCGTGCCCGGAACGTTCTCATATTTTCTATAATTACCCTGCCCAGAATTTTATTGCTCAGCCTACTGAAGCAATAACCCGCAACTGTAATGTTTGTACTGAAGGAATATGCACCATTGCATTTTCAGAAGAGGCAATAATAGCTTCGCATAAATTAAGCGGAACTTATGTTATCCAAGCTTACCTAAATGTCTATCCTGATGCAGTACCAACTATAAGTGAAAAAGCCGAATCCTGGATAGTAAAATGGGATTCAAAAACCGCTCAAAACTATTATCTGGTTGAAATTCATCGCAATGGTACAATAATGCAGGTTAAAGATCTTAACAAAAATGGTACTGCGGTAGCTAACTGATTAACTTTTGTCTTAGGTAAGGTGAAAAGTAATGAGGAAATTTTTTCTGTAATCCTGCATTTTTCCAATCTTCAGCTTTTATTACTTTCCTGCATTTTGATGCACCACATTTACACTCAAAATCATCTGCAAAAGATTCAGAGAAAGCATAGTCAAAAACAATCTCCTCACCTTTATTGATATCTCTGATTGCAATAAGCCTCAGCGTCCCTGCAAAGCCACAGTTTGGATCGCACGAGTGGTTGAAAACACCAGTTTTTTCCAGCTCCTCCCTGTTGCTAGGGCAAATAAAAAAATCATCGTCTATCTGGATGCCGACATGGCCCATTTCCTGCCAGTATTCTCGTATATCTGTTTTGCTAAGTATAATGCCTCCAAGAACGGCAATTGTTTCGCCTTTTTTTATGGGTGCTATTGCTACTACCCCAAGTCCGTGGATCTTTGATCGGATGGGGGTTGCTTTTGGGTTTATGTAGCGGTGGCCCCACCTAAGATGTAGATCATCAATCATAAAATTACTCCACGTTTATCTCCCCATTATCAACGCTTATTAGTCTTTTACTGAATTTTGATATTATATAAGCGTTCGTTGTTAGGTGCTCAGTGGTTTGGGATGTTTTGTACTCACTTTTACCATTTGCAAGTGCTGCATAAAGCAACAACTGATCAGCAAGGTGAAGATCAACATCAAACTTTTCTGCTGAAAGTGCATCAATAGTTTCTTGTGCTACCTCTTCCGCTCGTTTTCCTTTTCTTCCTAATACATAAGCGCCCCTATAACCCTTCCATCCAGTTATTGCATTACCTACACTTATACCGGTATTTTCTCTCAAATAAACCTTTTCTATTTTATTTTGGATAAATATTTTCTTTTCCCTTATTGCTATTCCTAGGGGCAAGCCTGTTCTTCTTATTATGACCTGAATATTCTCGTCCTGTAACCAGCTTGTACAACCAGTGAGTTCGGATGGGGTTATTTTTATAACAATCTGTCCACCGCCCTCTGGATAATAGCCAGGTGTTATAAGTTCGCTTTCCATCACCACTCCAAATTTAGCTATTGCAGGGCTAAAGACTTTTTCAAAATAATCATATCCTGGGGATTTCATCACGTGGGTGCCGCCAGCTATACTTACCTCACTTTCCTTTGATGCTTTTAGCAGTATGGGAATAATTGTTTGGGCAACTAAAATGGTAGAGCCTGCAGTTCCGATATCAAAATCGTAGTTACCACCAATAATTGGCCCTGGTTCAAAGGTCAGGGTAGTGCTTCCAACTTCTGCGCCACTAAGTACCCCTCTACATATGTTTCTCACTGATTTTGCCGCCATAAGGTGCTGTGGTTGCAATCCTGGTTTTGGACGTTTCGCACGAATAT
>JAHFFJ010000071.1 GCA_023248035.1 Microcaldota archaeon | reverse complement strand
GCATGCTCGCTTCGCTCGGGGTGCTCACTTTGAGCAGATTCGACTAGACTGAAGAGGTCTTTCTTATGTGACCACCAGTCCGTGGAATCCAGCCCTTCGGGGGGTTTGGGCGGTGACGGACTAAGGGGGTCAGAAGTATGGGCTAAGAAACCCCCCTTGGGCTGTCATTGAATATAAAAAAAGTCATTTAATGTGAGAAAGTGTTGATAGCTGTATGAAGAACCATACTTTTTAAACTCTTCCTAAGTATGTTTATAGCATGGGATCAGATTTGAGAGTGGGAGACATTATGACCAAAAAGGTCGTAGTGATACCATTCGGAAAAACCATCCTTGAAGTAGCGAGATTGATGAAAAATAAGAAAATAGGTTCAGTCATAGTCGTTGAAGACAATCAGAGCAAACGTGCCAAAGGCATAATCACAGAAAGAGACCTGGTATACAAAATACTCGCGAAAGGTAGCGATCCCTACAATATAAAAGCCGAAGATGTAATGTCACGGCCGCTTAGGGTGGTTAGACCGAATACGTCAATAGAGGACGCAGCAAAAGCGATGCGGGAGAACAAAATCAAAAGGCTCCCAGTAGTTAATGATAACAACGAGCTCATAGGGCTTCTAAGTGAAGGGGATATCATGAAAATATTCCCAGTAGTAGTAGACCTAATAGAAGAAAGAGCTGCGATCTCTTAACACTGATACTGTGCATGGATGGCCACCTGAGCCATAGAGTTATGATGGAATGCCCTTTTCGAAAGGAAAGTGGCGGCCAAAACCGTTTAGGGTTTCGGGTTTTCCGTTTCGAAACGGGGAACGCGAAGCTGGGAACGGAATTGGCGGTCAACAGTGCACAGTTTCTCTCTCATTCTCCCGCCTTGAGGGCGGGCTCCGTGCACGCACGGGCATTTCACACGATCCACGGAACGGAGGATATGGAAATTGAAGAAAAGATAGACAAAACAAAAAAGATTATTGCAGAACTGAAGAACTGCTGGGTTTTTGTAGAGGGTCAAAAAGATAAAAAAGCCCTTTATGAACTGGGAATCACAAAGGTTCTCACGATATCCGGCAATCTAAGGCTAAGCTGTAATAGAGTGGATGGAATGAAAGTATTTGTGCTTACTGATCTAGATAGGAGGGGCGATGAGCTGACCCTAAAAGCTAGAGATGAACTCGAGGGACACTCGATAAGAGCGGAACTCGAAATGAGAAAAAAGTTAGCATATTTACTTGGAATAAGAAACTTCGAAAACGCCAAAAGTGCGTATGACAAGTTGATTGAAACAAAATGAATGAAAAAAGGGAAGTCAAAAAGAAACCTTGGTTTCTTTCAGGGCAAAATCAAATAAAAAAGAGATCAAATAAAAAGGGAGATTCAAAAAAAAGGAGGATAAAAAGGAACCTTGGTTCTTTTTAAAGGTGAATATTTATGGCAAAAACATACATTGATACAGTAAAATATTTGGTATATACCAATGTGGAAATAGGCGGGCTGGTGGAAAAACCAGACGTGGTAGGTGCAATCTTTGGCCAGACTGAAGGCCTTCTAGGTGATGAACTTGACCTTCGCGACTTGCAAAAGAACGGCAGGATTGGAAGGATCGAAGTTGACCTGGTAGGTAAAGATGGGAAGACAACCGGTATCATAAAAATACCAAGCAGTCTGGACATGGTAGAGACCTGCATAATTGCAGCCGCACTTGAAACAGTGGATAGAGTAGGGCCATGCGAAGCAAAGTTGAGGATAACAAAAGTTGAAGATACAAGAAACCTTAAACGAAAGAGCCTTGTTGATCGGGCAAAGAACCTCTTAAAGACTTTACTTAATACCGAGATACCAGAAAGCAAAGAGATATCTCAGCTTGTCCGGGATGAGGTTAAAACAGCAGAAATAGTAGAGTATGGACCAGATCGCCTTCCAGCAGGGCCATCCATAGATCGAAGTAATGATGTTGTCTTTGTAGAGGGACGTGCAGATGTAGTTAACCTGCTCAAGAATGATGTCACCAATGTAATTGCAATTGGCGGTGCCAAAGTTACAAGGACCATAGTGGATCTTTCAAAGAGGAAAGAGGTCACACTTTTCCTGGATGGGGACCGAGGTGGGGATATTATACTAAACGAGCTTGCGCAGGGTGGAGTGGATATAGATTTCGTATCCAGAGCACCAACAGGTTTGGAAGTGGAAGAGCTCACCAGAAAAGAACTGATAAAGCATTTGAGAAACCGCACACCATTCGAGCAGAATGTAAAAACGCGTGGTCCGGAAAGAAGGACAGTCGAAATACCAAGATTCCGTCAGAATGATGTTCAGGAACCTGAACCAAGGCCAATGCCCACCCAACAGGTCGAACAAAGAGTTGATCGCAGAAGCCGCAGGAGAGATCTTCAATCAGACATACCAAGGATAGATGAGCCTGAAGAACAAAAAGAACCAGAACCAAAGCTCGAGAAAGGGGACTTGATGAAAGAACTCGATGATCTGGGCAATACCCTTAAAGCACGGTTTTACAATAAAACTCTTGAACGCATAAGCGAGGTTCCAGTAAGGGATGTGATCAAGTCCTTAAGCGAAAGTAATGGGGTTCATGCCATAGTATTTGATGGTATAATAACCCAAAGACTTGCAGATCTGGCATCCAAGCAGGGAGTAAAACTTCTTATCGGGCTCAAGATTGGAAATGTAAACAAAGTGCCAGATGATATTGAAATAATAACTAAGTCAAAGTAATTTTTTTTCTTTTTACTATTATTTTTTCTATTTTTGAGATTATGAGATAGGAACCCAACATGGTGTGGATAATTAGCGATAAACACTCAGATCCACAACAACAGGGTAACTAGTCTTATCAGTGAAATTATAAACAGTCGCAAGACGCCTTATATTAACCACATTCTGAACACCTGCGGGTACTGGCTCCCCTATGTAATTTATTGAGGCGGATGAAACTGAGATGATTTTTATCGATGCATTATAGGGTGTTTCAAGTTTATCTTTAAGCCATGCACCATCGTGCTTGGCAGCACATTCCAAAATAGATGAGTTAATCCTACGATCAGACCAGCTAATAGCAAAACCTAGTTTTTCGACACTTGCACAATCCGATGAGGATGGTGCAAAAAGCAGGTTGGAAATCCTGATTGCCTCTTTTGAAAGGTCATCATTTTGATAATCCAAAAAAGACTTGACACTGTGCCAATAGGAAAGTAATGCCACTAAAGCTAGAACGAATATTACTGAAGCCATTATTGCATCAAAACTGAAATATTGTCCTTTGAAAAACCGGATTGGTTTTTCGGTTTCATTCCGAATTTTTGTTTGTTCCATATCTGCACCTTATGGCAATTGCGTTATTGTTAGTTTCTCACCATCATTATTTAACATAAGAACATTTGAACATTCTGAACTAATTAAAACTTCTCCATTTAAACATGAACCAGAGAATTGGTAATTGTAAAGCGGAACCCCATAAGAATAACTAAAATCACCATAACTTCCTGGCCAGTCCAGAACAAAGAAATTCCCATCACTTAAACGAGTAAAAGAAATTTTGTAGGGTATATTGTAAAGGGATTTTGGAAAGGTATAGTTATATGAGAAGCCAGGTCCGGCTTTGACTGCAAGTGAAATTACATTAACAAAACCTGAGCCTGTTTCCTTGGCAAGCACATTCTGTTGAAGTGGAATTTCCGAACTTTGAGTGCTGTTTACTACAATGAATGCTGCAACCGCTACAAACATGAATACAGTGGTGTAGAGCATGAATTCTATAGCAACCTGACCGCGATTGCGTAATGGGATAGGAATTCGATTGGACGCTATTTTTTTGTGATCAGGAGACGGAAGCATCGAGTTCCACCTCTCCATTAACATTTTTTATCAGCATTTTGAAAAGCCCATTCTTTGAACCGAGAGTTTGTGTGCCCCCACTTATTTTTGCGAGGGTAGGAGAAACGGCATCAAAACTTCCTCCTGAAGTTTTTATCCTTACAACTATTTCACCGTTCTTTGCATATACTTCTTCTGTAGAAGGAGGAACATTTAGGAGAATCTCCCTCTGCGCCCCAGGCCCTTGTGCATAGATTGAATTCATTGTATCAGAAAGAGTTCGTGATGACGCTTCGGCCTGTGCTTTAGAAGTATCCTCATACCCTATTGAGGTAACAGATAACAAGAGGAATAGTACTGGTATAGTAAATGCGATTACTATACCCACAGTAACAAGAAGTTCCAATGACGATTGCCCTT
>JAHFFJ010000027.1:6765-15240 GCA_023248035.1 Microcaldota archaeon | reverse complement strand
TTTCCTATAAAGAGGCATAAGTGAACGTGATGCTAAAGTTTCAGCTTTTTCGTAATTGCCATCTCTTAGCATAAATAAATGATCTGAAGTGCAGACAATATCATCTCCATTGTCTAGGACAACTTTGATCACCTCAACACCACGTTTTGTTATTCGTGGATGCGAGATCGGTGCGATGCCCACTCGCCCATCTTCTTTTACGGTATAACAGAAATTTTGCTTTCCTTTTTCATGTTCTTCAACCAATTGTATGAAGGAAAGATTTCTTCCATCGGCAAGAGCTACTTTAGTATCTCCTGAAAAACAGCCACCTGCTGAATCCCCTTCCACAAAATATATTTCCGATTTTGCAGGGTCTTCTTCACTACAATCCGCAAGTTTTCCAGGTAAAACACTACTTTCAAAAACGTTCTTTCGTCTTATAAGTTCCTTGGCTTTTTGGGCAGCTTCTCTAGCTTCCATTGCATTTACTATTTTGCCCATAACACTTTTGGCTTCTGAAGGGTGCTCCTCCATATAAGTTTTAAGCGCTTCATGTGCAATGCTTTCAACAGCACCTTTTACTTCGTTGTTTCCAAGTTTTGTTTTTGTCTGGCCTTCAAATTGCGGTTCTGCTATCTTGAGACTGATTATCGCAGTTATCCCCTCAGCTGCATCATCACCAGTTATCTTGTGATCATCTTTAACAAATTTGTTTGATTTTGCATAATCGTTTATTACTCTGGTGAGTGCAGCTCTAAAACCAGCAATATGGGTACCACCCTCGATTGTTTTTATGTCATTGACAAAACTGTATATACTCTCATTATACGCATCGGTGTACTGTATTGCAATTTCAATTTCTATAGAATCAGTTTTCTTCATGATATAGAACGGCTCATGGAGCTTAGTTTTTGCCTGGTTTAAGTATTTTACAAATTCAACAATTCCGCCTTCATATTGGAAATGTTCCTTGCGCCCTCCTTCTGGTCTATCATCTGCTAGTATTATGCCAAGACCTTTATTCAAAAAGGCCAGTTCCATTATTCTTTCTTTGAGATAATCATAATCAAAATCAATTGACTGGAAAATAGTTCCATCAGGCTTGAAAGTTACTACGGTTCCACGGTTAGTACTTTCTCCAGAAACTTTGATCGGATCGCTAACTTTACCCTTTGCATAAGCGAGGGTATGTATTTTTCCAGCGCGGTGAACCTCTATTCTCATCCATTCTGAAAGTGCATTAACTACGCTCATTCCGACTCCATGAAGCCCGCCAGAAACCTTGTATGCTTTCTTTTCGAATTTTCCTCCTGCGTGTAGAGAGCTTGAAACTAATTCGAGGGCTGATTTTCCAGAAACATGCTTATCTACAGGAATTCCACGGCCATCATCCTTTATGGTCACTGAACCATCCTTCCTGATTGTAATCGCAATGTTTTTACAGTGGCCAGCAAGTGCTTCATCTATTGAGTTACCAACTATTTCGTAAATTAGGTGGTGGAGGCCTCTTTTGTACGTATCGCCTATGTACATTCCCGGTCTTTTTCTGACCCCTTCTAGGCCTTCAAGAACCTGTATTTCCTTTGCTGTATATCCTTCTTCTGCCATAGAAATATCACTGGATTTTTATACAATCATTATACAAATTTTACGTCGTAGAATAGATTTCTGTCCTTACTAAAAGTATATTGCCAAAGAGCCTTTAAATTGCTATGTTTTGGAGCATGTTTTAATCAATTTGACTCAAAGATTTTTGTCTTAGCCTTCCACTGCTCTATGGCTTCTTTAAACTTATCCTTGCTTAAGAAAAGTACGGAATCAAAGGTTCGGTTTTTCATTATTACTACGACGTATTTATCACCTACAACAACAAAGCTTTGGGGTGGATGCTGACCAAGGTTCTTGGCAAGCGAACTGAGATAACTGGTGAGTTTAAGGGTAAGGGCACTCATAACCGTACTGCTACCTTCAGCAAATTCAGAGAGCACTATCTTATCCTGTTTCATTACTACTGCTCCCTTGATGAGGTTGCATTCCACCATCTCACGGACAAGCTGATCGGGTGAAACTTTCTTCTTTTTGATAGCATCGCGCTCGAAAACTATGCCTTCTGTTCCAACTTCCTTGGCGTATCTTCCAAGAGCCCACGCCCTTAAAGAGGCTGGTATGGTGATGAGGGATGAAGTATACACCTCATTCTGTTCACCTATTAATTTGGCTATATTCTCCTTCCATTTAGGCCAGTTATTATCTGCCAGTTTCTTCCTTTCCTTAAGGCTTGAGATTCCATGTTCAATCCTAGCAAGATTTTCTTCTATCAGGGTCTTGCTTCTGGTATTCATGTCCTTTGCAAGATTGTCCACCCTGTCTGATTTTGTCATGTTAAGTATGTCATATTCCTTGCTCACATCAAAGTCATCCTTGGTATATTCTTCAACAAGACTTTCGAGTTCAGCTATCATATCTTTAAGTGCTCCAGCCTTTGCAAGGAACATATCTTTCTCCGCTCTTATAGCCATTCCATAAGCACGTTCCAATATGGTTATCTTTGTTATATTCTCAATTGCGAAATAAGTAAGGACCACACCTATAAGTACCAATCCGATACCCACTAAACCCATCTCGCTCTTAAGAAGGAAATCGAACGATTCGAGAAGTTGTGGTGGGGTGGATGGCTGAATAGCTACTATCGTACAAACATAATATCCGGTAGCGAGGAATATCGCGGCTATTATCATATCACTTTTCCATTTCACATCGGTTTTTCCAAAAGCTTTCCTAAATCCTATTGTGAAGTTCATTCCTGCTGCCCGCTCACTAACCATTGTGAATGCAAAAACAATGATATTATATATGAACATCAAAGCAGCTATGGTTAAACCAACTGCAATTCCAAGGGCAAGATAGTAGTTCTTAAGTACGCCATTAAACGCACCAAATATGAAATTAGTTGGTGCAAGTGCAATAAGGTTTACTTTTTTGACTTTAAGCTCTGGATTCTTGATAGCGGGAACCACCACCTCGGGTGGCTGATCGGAATCGAATTCATAAGTGAACATATAACCATCTTTGGATGGTTTGGGTGAATTCCAGCTTACTAATATATTTCCAGAACCTGCTGAATCAGAAATCGATTGTATCGAAGATATCTCATCAGCCTTAGCTATGCTGCTTGGGAGGCTATCAATGATGCTAATCCCCGCAACATCGCTTTCGCCATTTACTATTGTGGGTTTTGCCGATAGTATCATCCTGTAATGATAGCTGCTTTTTTCAGTAGTGTAATTTCCTACCTGTTTAGCTGCTGCAACAACAGATGAAATATCGAAATCGCTGTGAATGCAAAGTCCAAGATCGTTATGGGTGTAGATGGGATTAGCATTTATGTTCGCAACTTTTTCTACCATCTGCCTGGTCTTATCCAAGAAGAGCTCTCTTTCATTATCACTTCCCTCACTAAGATCAACTAACATCTTCCTCCCATCAAGTATCATAGATCGTAACTGATTGTTGTCCTTTACATAAGAAATCATTGATCCTGCAAGGGCCTCATCATAAATACCAGATATTTTTTTGCATTTTAAGGATACACTAGAGCAAAGCTTGCTGCATGTTACAACATCGGAACAAACGACGTTGCTAAGTCCTATTGCCTGGCTACATGCGCTATCTGCCTGGAGTCTTGATGCTGTAAAATCGGCAAGATTCTGATCTGCCATAACCAGTTCGATATCTGTAATCTTATCATTGACCTGGAAATATTTGGCGGTTGTTTTAGTACTAACTGTAATCTGCCGCTGTAATTTGATGCCACCCTGACTGCTTGTTGGGGCAAAATCATATATTTCATAGTCCGGGATTCCGTCATGGTCAATATCGACTGATTGTAGGTTACTAACCTGCCCATTTACAGCCGGAAACGATTTCTCCTCTAGGCAACCAAACCCAAGTAAAAATAAAACTAAGATTAAAACAATGCGGCGCATAAGGCAATTTCATCGCCTTATTTTAAAATCTTGCCGGAGACGCTATCCCATGAAAATTCTTCCGAAAGTTCTAAGGGTAATAAAACCCACTCCGGAGGAAATACGCAGTGAACAAACCTTCTGCAAGATGCTTATTCTCCATATAAAAGAAAGTGCACCTGGTTATAAGGTTGTTTTAACTGGTTCAGTTGCCAAAAACACATTCCTTCGGGATAAAAAAGATGTTGATATATTTGTACTTTTTGATCGCAGTGTGCCAAGGGACAATCTTGAAAGTACTATCAGGCAGATCATGGCAAAAGCATTTCCCTCCCTTAACTATCAGCTAAGCTATGCTGAACATCCATACGTTCGTTTCCATTTTGATGGCCGAAGGATTGACTTGGTTCCGGCATATTTAATCTCAAATGCCTCCCAGAGGATAAGTGCTGTTGACCGCTCAGTTTTACACACTAAATTCGTACTAGCTTCCCTAATCAAAAACCAGAATGAAGAAGTTATTCTACTAAAACAATTTCTTCGTGCCAACTCCCTCTATGGTGCCGAAATCAAAACCGAAGGGGTTTCCGGTTACCTATGCGAACTTCTCATAATCAAATATGGGACTTTTACAAAGCTTCTTCGTGCGTCTTTGAAATGGCAAGTTCCAATATTTATTGATATTAAAAAATATTACAAGGGCAAGGCAGAAACTGAACATGCTATTGCACAATTTGGTTCTTTTACTGTTATTGATCCGACCGACAAAAATCGCAATGTGGCTGCTGCAGTTTCTCTTTCAAATCTTAAGAAATTTATTGCTCTTTCAAAGGCCTTTCTGAAAAAACCCTCAGAACTATTCTTTTTTCGCCAGCCGGAAAAGTTTGAGGACAAAGTGGAAAAATCCAAAAAATCAGATTTTACAATTCTCGTTTCAATGCCACGTCCGGATATTGTTGATGATGTGCTTTGGGGCCAGCTTCGAAAAATGATTGGGCAACTTAATACCCAACTTAAGGACTTTTCCCCAAAAACAATCTTTGCCGATGATAGCCGCCACCTGGTTCGGCTTGCAATCGTGCTTGGCGAATCGCGTTTATCTGACAAAATGCTGCTAGCCGGACCGCCACTTAAAATGAAAAAGCATGTTCAGGAATTCAAAAAAAGTCACAAAAAATCAAGGTTCATAATAAAGAAAAAAATGCTTTTTGCAGAGGTTCAGCGTCCGGTTGTTACTGCTGAAAGTGCAGTTTTGCATTTCTTCAAATGGTTCAGTAATTTAAACTCTCATCTTGCATATCCCCCCGAAATGCTTATCATAGAGGTTCTATCAAATAAAGAGAAAATTAAAAACAGTCACTCAACCATTAGTAAAAATAACAAACCCAAAAAACGAACTGCTCGTTCAAGATAAATTTATCATAACATTACCCTTTCACCGGGGAGCGGTGCAAGTGCATCATAGCCAAAATCATCCTTTAATTCAGTTGCAAATTCTTCAGGTTTATCTCCATGCACTAAAAGAATCTTTTCTGGGTTAGCGTTTTTTATGAAGTTAAGTATGTCACTTCTCCCAGCGTGTGCTGAGAGATCTATATATCTTATTGGAAGATCGACATTGAGTTCTGAGCCATCCTTCATTATGGTCCCGTTGTTCTGGAGCAGCCAGCCATTTGTACCTTCAACACAATAGCCTGTGAAAATTACTTTCGAATTACTATTCACATTGAAAAGATAATTTAGTACTGGCCCACCATTCATCATTCCCGCACTTGTTATTATCACTCCGGGATCCTTGGTTGCAGCTCGTCTATCGGCAGGATAGCGTACCATAGTTATATTCTTCACTGCTTTTCTCAGTTCTTTTGCATCCTTTATGTATTGCGGATAACGAAGGTAAATATCGGTAAGGTCTCGTCCCATCCCATCTACAAATACTGGAATGTCCTTGTCATAACTCCTTACAAGTGCTATAAGTTCCTGGGTTCTTCCTAATGCAAATGCTGGTAATAGGGCGGTTCCACCATTATCGATTGTTTCATAAATTTCCTCCATCATCTTCTCTTCACTTTCTTTGCGCGGAGGGTGTTCTTTTTTCGCATAAGTACTCTCTATCATTAAAGTTTCTATACTATCAACAAATTTTGCCGGTTTGTGCATAAATGTTTCTTCGCATTTGAAGTCTCCAGTGTAAAAGAAATTTTTCCCCCTATATTCTATATCTACCATGGCCGAGCCACTAATGTGTCCGGCATCAAACATCTCTATCCTGGTTTCAGCTGTATTAATCGGCTGTTTGTAGAGCATGGGTGTCCAGTACTTGAGCGCCTTTTTGAAATGGTGAGGCTGGTAAGGCAAACCGTCCCCCATTATCTTTTGTGAATCAAGCCAAAGTACTTCGGATATATATCGTGTCGGGGGTGTCGAGTACCACCTTATCTTGCTATTGGTGTAAAGGGCAGGAAGACAGCCACTATGGTCCATGTGAGCATGGGAAAGAACCATCATATCAGGTTTAATGTCGGTGTGGAGTGGAAATGTTGGCGCTCCAGCAGCGTCGAATATCTTCATGCCATAGTCCAGCATTATGTTCTTGTCGGTGTGTAGCATGAATGCGCTTCGTCCGACTTCACGCGATGCACCTAAACAATCGACGTACATTTCCATAGCGGAAAATGCCATAGAACCTTTTAATATATTCAGTAATAAGCACTATTGATGTCGGGGTCAAGTAGCAAGTCATTGGTAATTCCACTGGTGATTCTAGGCTGTCTCTATGTACTATCTGTGGTATTTTTCCACTTCGTAGAAGGCTGGAACTATATCGATGCAGCGTACTACACTACCGTTACGATAACCACTGTTGGTTATGGTGATTTTGTCCCACAGACCAATTTTGGAAAAATGGGAGCGATCATACTTATATTCTGTGGAGTGTCTATTGCTTTCTATATCATTACCCATCTGGGCACTTTAAGGGAGAGAACTATTGATCCGGTTGTTCAGCGCAGGCTTGATATCCTACGTAATCTAACTGCATTGCAAACTGGCGAAATGCAAAAGAGTGAGATTAAAAAAATCAGGAAGAAAATTGATGACAATTCGCATACCATATGATTTTATTGCGGATTTGTCAATTTATTATCCGTTAATGTTCTATCCAGAGTTGTCTAAATGATCTATGAAGAAAAATTCCTTCGTAATGGCCTTGGTAAAAAACAGGCACTCATAAGAAAAACTACTTTTGCAATTGTTGGTTTGGGCGGCACTGGCGGGTTTATTTTCGAATGCCTTGTCCGACTTGGTGCAGAAAATTTCATTATTTTTGAAGCAGATAATGTTGAGATTTCAAATTTTAACCGGCAAATACTTGCAACTACTTCCTCAATTGACCAGCCAAAAAACAAGCTTGCAATTGCGCGTGCCAAATCCATAAATCAAGAGGTAAAAATCCGTGCTCATGGTTTTTTTGACTCCAGTAAAAAATCACTCTCCAAACTTAAAGGCGCAAAAATAGTGATCGATGCTTCGGATAATGTTTCAACTAAAGTTACTCTTGCAAAAACTGCTCGTGCACTCAAAGTTCCATATGTTTTTTGCTCTGCAAATGATTCACGCGGAATAGTGAGCGTTTTTCTTAACTATAAATTCGAAAAAGCTTTTCAAATTCCTAAAGATCCTCAAAAACTCGGGTCATACAAGACCTGCTCCACAATTATCGCTCCGGTTGCAGGCATAGCTGGTTCAATTGCTGCTTGTGAAGCGCTGAATTTCATAATAGGGAATCCATATCCCAAAGCTCCGAATGCAATATTTTTCGACATGGCTAAAAAAGAAAAATTCTGGCGGGGGAAGCTCGGATGATTTTTGGGGAAAAAACTGATTATTTTGTAGTCGAGCCTTGCACCAGTGCAAACGGAATAGAAATAAAATTAAAAGAAAAAAAATTAGACCTTAAACGTACTGCAGAAGTTCTATCAAAAATGGGTTTGGTGGCTGCAAGCAGTCCTGTATTTATTCTTGCAAAAATAGGCAAATACTCTATCAGTGCATACGCAAGCGGAAGGCTGATGATCAAGAGCCAATCCAAATCAAACAAAAAAATAGAAGATAAAAAAATAGAAGTGCTTGCAAAAAAACTTATCTCCGCTTTCGAAGAAGCTGGGGCAATTGTTTAAACCTCACTGCAACCCTTACCTCAACCCAAATCTACGATCCTCTTATCTAGAGTTTCTACTACAATGCTCAGTTTTGCCAGCATTTCAAAATCAAAATCCCCGTCTCTTGGTTATTTTGTTGCGACCAAAAATGAATAAAGAACAATTAGGAGAGCTCTCTAAGTAAGAGCTCATAGAGATGTTGTTGCTGCCAAAACTAGAAAAAACTGAGCAGCTAGAAAATAGAATCAGTAAGTTGGAACACAGAAATGTTGACTTAGAATCAGAACAGAAAAAACTGACTAATGAGCTTCGCAAATACAACAATGAAAATACTCCCTCTTCTACAATTCCTTATTATGAAAAAGAAA
>JAHFFJ010000027.1:0-6755 GCA_023248035.1 Microcaldota archaeon | reverse complement strand
ACAAGCTTTATTTAAATATTTGTAACACCCTAGACTATGTATGAAGTTAGATTTTCACGTGCATACAAACAAATCCATTGATTCAATAATCAAACCAAAAGAGCTTGCTGCAAAAGCAAAAAAGCTTGGAATAATCCCAGCAATAACTGATCACAATACTATAGATGCTCATGGTGTGCTTTTGGATTTGGGGATTCCATTCATTAGGGGAGAGGAAATCCGAACCGATCGTGGTGATCTGATTGGTCTTTATCTAAACGAGTGCATTCCAAAATATACACCTTTTGGGGAAGCCATCGACAGTATTCATGCGCAGGGTGGACTTGCTTATTTGCCTCACATGTATGACCGCACCAGAAAGGGAGTAATCCCATCAAAAAAAGAAACAAAAAAACTCGACATAATTGAAATTTTCAATTCCCGTTGTCTAAGTTCAAGCTACAATAATCAGGCACAAAAATTTGCAACCCAAAATTCAAAGCTCCCAGCATGCGGAAGTGATAGTCATTTTTTGTTCGAGTTTGGTTCAACCTACAATGAAGTTCCTGGCTTCGAACTTGATGATCCAAAAGCACTCCTACAGTCGCTCAAAAAAGCAGTACTGATTACCAAATCCGCACCATTTTTTGTTCGTGGGACTACCACCATGGTTGCAGTAACTAAAAAATTGCTAAAAATTAAATCTTAAACAAAAACCACACATTAATATTTATCTTTCAGAATCTTATTTGTGAAACTAGACAACATTTTCTGGTATTTAATCGTGGGAACAAGAGGTGGTCCTACACGCTTACAGATATTAGCCACACTATCACAAAGGCCATATAATGCAAACCAACTTTCCTCCATACTTGTTCTTGACTACAAAACTGTGCGGCGTCATCTCGATTTGCTTTTGGAAAACGGCATAATCGTAATATCAAAAGAAAAGCGTTACGGGGAACTTTATTTCCTGACCGATTTTGCAAAAACAAACCTTAAGGAATTCGAACCAATAATAAAAAAGATGAATTTGGGCTAAAGCTAATAAATGATTTTTTGGAGGTATTATTATGGAAACACTTGATTTTGCAACGATAATAAACGGGCTTAACATTTTACTCCTTCTAGCTCTGCTTTTTGTCTACATCAAAAACTATCTTTCCATGCGTTCAAATTTCGGTCTTGGATTAATCTTTTTTGCACTGCTCCTGCTAATACACAATATCGTTGCAGTATACTCCCAAATTTCCATGATAATGTACTATAGTTCTGAGGTTGCAGGATTTGCATTTCTATTGAATGTCCTACAATCACTTGCACTTGCAGTTCTGGTATATATAACCTGGAAATAAAAAACTGACTTGCTTTCAAAGTACATTTAAACCTATGTTAGCTAATGTTTGAAAGTGTTATTATGACAATGCAATATTTTTCTTCACCAAGGTTTGAAGCACTCCGATTTTACGGTATGGAAAAAGCGGTTCTTGCAAGAGTTCCAGCACGCTTTACCCCTCTAATCGAACCTTTACTATATAGGAATGTTGATTGTAATCGTCTAAAATCTGAAGTTGAGAAAAGTAGTCCAAGTGATGTTGCCAAGTTAATAAAACACTGGCCCGAAGCTCGTTTCTATGTGGCAGAGTTGCTTTGCGATCCTGCTCTTAGGCTAAAGGCACTTGCTGTTTTAAAAGAACTAAAAATTCATGACGGAAACTTAACGAGCCTGGCAAAAATTGCTACTGCCGCAACTAAAAAAGCGCGAAACTCTATAGATCATGCATTTGGTGATGGTTCTTCATTTAACCAAACAATTCACTTTATTCACGAACTTGCATCTGTGTTTGATTGGAAAATTGAATCTCCCAATGGTTCAGGAATAAGAAAAACATCCGTCTAATTCTGGCAAGATTTGGGCAAAGATTTTTATATTGCCCAAAAGCAGCTCTTTATGATGAAACTACTTATTGTTCTTGGGCTTATGGTTTTGTTACTTGGTTGTACTAGCCAGCAATCCCAAGTTGTGGCGAATGGATCAGTCAAGGAAAACATGAGCCAAGAAGATAAACCGAACGATTCTATGGTCAACAATAACTCTATGGATAAAGATGCAATAGACATGGAAGATAACAATTCCATGATGACTCAAACCAAATACATACCTTTTGAAAAAGCAAAATATCTCCAAGCTAAGGCTGATGGAAAAATAATTTTCCTGGAATTCTATGCAAACTGGTGCCCGTATTGTGCTGCGCAAGCTCCAATTCTCGATGCTGCATTCAAAGAAATTACCAATGAAAATGTTATCGGTTTTAGGGTCAACTACAAAGATTCAGATACTGATTCTGATGAAGTGGAGCTTGCAAAGGAGTTTGGTATTGTATACCAACACACTCATGTAATACTCGCTCCTGATGGTACTGTTCTAAAGAAAGCAACCGGAGACTGGAGCAAAAATATGATAAAAGAAGAAATAATAAAGGCGGGTGGCTAAGTGGCTGAACTTACCCTTTTCCTCTCATTTATAGCGGGCTTAGTTTCATTTCTAAGTCCATGCGTTCTTCCCCTGATCCCCGCCTATCTTACTTTTCTTGCTGGCACTACTATTTCAGATAAATATTCCAATGAAACCAAAACCAAAATTTTCCTAAACAGTGTATTTTTTGTCCTGGGATTCTCAGTTGTTTTTTCCTTACTTGGTATCCTATTACAAAGCGTTCTCTCTGATGTTGCCTATGAAGTTCAAACCTACCTATCCTATCTGGGAGGAGCACTTATCATATTCTTTGGCCTTATGCTACTTGGTGTAATAGAAATTCCAGCATTGATGGGAGAACATAAAATTAAGGTGAATGCAGGAATATCTTATTTCTCATCTTTTCTCTTTGGTGCAGCATTTGCAGTAGGCTGGACACCTTGTGTTGGGGCAGTACTTGGAGGCATACTCACCCTCGCAGTGACTAACCCAGGTTCAGCATTGCCACTTATGCTCTCGTACTCTCTTGGTCTTGGAGTACCATTCCTTTTGACAGGTTTATTCCTCTCCCAATCAATTTCAATGATTAAAAAAATAGGTCCTTACCTAAAATGGCTTAACATCATTTTTGGTATTGTGCTTATCATACTCGGAATACTGGTATTTACCGGAACGCTGCCCCTTATTGCTAACTTTTGATGTGATGATATGGAAATAAAACCAAACAAGCCCATTTTAGTGCTAATTGCTATTGCAATAATTATAGCAATAATCCTAATTGTACAATCAAAAGTACATATGGCTTCTAATCTGGGTGAGGTTACTAATGTTTCAAAGGCAGGTTTATTCCCAAAAGCCCCAGAACTTAATGCCATATCAGGTTACATAAACACTGACCCGATAAAAATTTCCGATCTAAAGGGCAAGGTAATCATGGTTGATTTCTGGACCTATTCCTGCATAAACTGCATCAGAACGCTACCTTACACAACAGCATGGGATGCAAAATACCGTGATAGTGGGCTTGTAATAATCGGTGTGCACACTCCCGAATTCGAGTTTGAAAAAAACTACTCAAATGTAAAGGCAGCTGTGGAAAAATTTGGGGTAAAGTATCCTGTTGTGCTTGATAATCAGTATGGAACATGGAATGCTTATTCAAACCGCTACTGGCCGCATCATTACCTTATCGATGCTGATGGTTTCATCCGCTACGATCACATCGGTGAAGGTGGATACGAAGAGACTGAACAGGAAATACAAAAACTTCTTAGCGAAAAGGATGAAAAAATTGAAATGGGTGGCCTTGCAGCTTCCAATATTACCAGCGAGACCGACTTTACTAAAATTGGGAGCCCTGAAATCTATCTTGGTTATAATTTCGCCCGCTCCAATCTTGGAAATCTTGAAGGATTTAAACCCGATCAAATAGTTAGCTACAAAATAGATAATAATGGTCAATTTGCCCCAAACGTAATCTACCTGGAAGGACAATGGAAAAATAACAACGACAACATGGAACTGATTTCTGATTCAGGAACAATTATACTAAAATATAAGGCTAAAAATGTCAATATTGTTGCAGCAGGTCCGGCAACTGGGTCATTCACCCTGAATGGTGTGGTGCAATCTCCAGGGCAAGACGCTTCAATTCAAGCCACGATAACATTCGACTCACAAAGGCTTTACTCAGTTGTTGATGATAGCGGATATTTCCAAAAAACTATTGTGCTAAAAATCAAGGGGAAAGGTTTTAGGATTTATACATTCACATTTGGATAATGGAAATTCTTACTAATGTGGGTAGGATAAAAGACAATCTTTTCCTTATACCACAAAAGCGCTTTTTAGAAATTACAAAAGATATTAACTATACAGATTCACTAATCTATTTTCTTGCGTGCACAATTCTTTCTATCCCAATTATACTTTTAGTTGGTTTAATTACCGGAACGTTTATGGGAACACTTTTCACACTCCCACTTTCTTTCCTTATAGGTATTCCTCTTACTTACGTTTTCTTCGGAATTCAATTCCTCCTCCTAAAACTTGTAGGGGGTAAGGGAACCTTCCTCCAATCGGTTCAGATTTTTATCTATGGCGAAACAATTTCATCAATATTCGGAGGTCTGCCCTACCTGAATTTAATTTTTGGGCTTATTTCCCTTGCGAACATTGTCCTAGGTTCAGTAGAAGTGCATAAAATTTCACTTTTCAGGGCCATTATTGCAATCTTTGTAATTCCCACTATAATCTTCATATTATTGGTGCTTCTTTCTTTGTCGCTTGCAGCGTAATATATTTAATCCTCAGTTTCCTACCTCTGCCTGATGGCCGATTTTGTAGGTATCGAAATTGCGATTGTAATAGTTACTGCTTCAATAATACTATCAGGAATACTTATCGGCCTGGGTCGTGCTTTTGGCTACAAGAAGGTCGAGCATTTTGGAATAGAAGAACTCTTGCAATCCATAGTGAATGCTGCAATAATCGGTTCTTTTGCAGTTATCATAGAACTTGTGGATGCTGTAAGCTCATCCATAGTCGGAGACTCATGTCCAATCGGAAATGCAATCTCCCAGCTTTCTTGTACCCTAGATGCATTAACAGTTTCACTTTTCTCATTCTTTAGCGAGCTTGTAAAAACTTCCAACCTGGTAGGTTACTATCAAACCCTTTCACTAAATTTTGGTTCATTTTCAATTTCTCCGTTCACCAATCTTTCTTCAGTTTCATCTGTACTTTCCCTCCAGATCCTGCTTACAAACTTAATTATCCTTTTTCTTCAGCTTAATAGCCAGATCGCAATCTTTATCGGTCAAAATGCACTTGGCCTCCTGTTTCCTGTAGGATTAGTTTTACGTACTTTTTTCGCGACAAGAAGGGTGGGTGGGTTCATGATCGCACTCTCACTTGGCCTTTTCATCTTCTACCCAGCATTCATACTTATTTTCCCCACCCCTATTTACGAGATCGATAACTCGTCAATAAATATGGTTAACTTTACCAATAATAGTTACTATGCACCTATTCCAGTGGTCGATCTAAATGATAATTATGCAATTGCAGGAAAACTGGATATCATGAGCGGGCGTTGCACAAATTCTTCAAATTCCACCGGTTGCCTCAGTCAGAACATTTCACAAGAGAACTTTACCCTGGAAAACCTTTCAGTTGATTTTAGCAGCGATCTTACTGTGATAACACAATCGAACAATGTCGCACTTTCAAAATCCCTTCTTTATTCTGTTATCGCCCCTATGTTCTCCCTTATACTAACCTTTGTCTTTGTTAGGGAACTTACTTCTGTTCTTGGTAGCGAGATCACTTTCAAAACAATTGCAAGCATTTAACCTGTTTATTTGCCTCTGTACAATTCCCCAAATCAAGTGCCTTTAGATTTTTAAACTATGCAATAGTAACGCTTACCATGTTCATTAACCGGGCCATAACCTCAATCTGCATTCTTGGTGGCGTTATGGCAATAATAATATCCCTAGTTTATGGCAATCCGCTCCTTCCGCTTATTGCCGCATTCTTCTTCACACTTAGTCTTGCATTGTGGAAATATGGCTACATCATAATTCCTTTTTTCACCAAGGCTACAAATATAATAGAAGTTCACAGCGGCTATGAAGTTCCGCCATCCAGGGATTATATAATAAAGAAAAATGAAGCTGGTTATTACGCCTCAAAATTCCTTGAAGTACAATTCTATGAAAGCTCAATGGACAAAAACTCAGATGAGAAAAAAACAATGTTCGAATCATTCGAAAAGGCGATCAGCTCCTTAAAATACATAGTAAAAATAACCTTGATGATAAGCACACTTGACCTTTCAAAACACATCGATGAGATAAAGACAAGAAGAAGCACAGTGGAATCCAAAAAGGCCAAGGAAAACAAAATCGCTGCAGATGAAACAATGAGGATGGATCGTGAACTTGCTTATTGGAATCGGATTCTTGATCGTATAACCCAGGGTGAGAGGCCAGTTGAAATAATAGCATTTGCATCTACAACGGCATTTGGCCTTACTCGTGATGAAGCATTAAGCCGTGTATCGAGACAGGCTAAAGAACTCAAAACAATCCTTTCAAGTTCCCTAGGTTGTGATATCCGTGAACTTCACGATCTTGAGATGTTAAAATGCTTCGACTGGGATTATTTCTCGCCAACAACATCAGAAGAGATCAAAGATTCATTATTCTAAATTACTCATTTTCATTCAGAAGTAAAATTTGGTTTTTCACCATTCTCAAATCTTTTAGCGCTAAAATAACTCAGATAGCTGTTCTCC
>JAHFFJ010000002.1:23447-61864 GCA_023248035.1 Microcaldota archaeon | reverse complement strand
GGCCAGAATCTGGTATTGATGAAGATACCGGTTTAGGAATATCGGAAAAAATACCTTCAGGAATGGTAGCTGGAACTTGCACGCCTTTCCTAGATGAAAATGCAGCACGAAAAATCGGGTTCATGGTACTTGAAAGCCCTGACGCGAGAGTGGTTGGAAAGAAAGGAAAGGATTCTGGGAGGCTTGGTTCATTGGAAGTGGATGTTTCGATAGGAGGAACGGACGATGCCGCGCATTCGCTTTCCATAAGGATTCGTTATGATGATCTTTTTGGGGCATTATGTGCCCAATATCCAGATAAGATTTGTGCGGTTGATTCAATACCAAGAGGTTAATTACACAAATGTTAGCACACTTAACCATTTAAATCCATTTTAGCATACTGATCAACATGAAGCTGAGAAGAGCATTTGTTCCAAGAGAAATAAAGGTTGTGCTTGTTGATGGAGCAGGAACGGTTTTTGATCCTGGAAGCAAAATGCCCGGAGACGCTTTTGAAAAAGCATTTACAAATTTTGGATTGCAAGTGCCACGCCCTTTGATAGATAGGCATATGGGGAAGGAAAAAATGGCACACGTTATGGCAATACTTGTAGAGCCTGAAGTTAAAGCGAGTTTTAGAAAAGAATTTAGGGGAGAGCCTGGAGATGGGCATGCACAAATAATTTACGGATATCTCAAAACCAATCTCTTACTGGAAGCAGAAAAAATGGCGGTAATTCCGGGGGTTTTTGATGCTGTTTCTAAGTTGAGGAAGATGGGGATAAAGATAGTAATGACAACCGGGTATGATCGTGAGACTACAGAAAAAATTTTCACTAAATTTCCCCATTTGGCACAAATACTCAGTGACTCAGTGACAAGTTCTGAAGTAACACAGGGCAGACCAGCACCATTTATGCTTTATAGGGGGATGGAATTGAGTAGCACGTACTCTATAGAAGAGGCACTGAATGTTGGTGATACCGAAACTGATCTAAGAACATCGGATAACACTTGCATGGCAGGAATACTAGTCACTTCTGGGATAACTAGCCTTACCGATGGCCTTGAGATCAACCGAAAACTTGGAAGAGCTCATTTGATCCTGCCAAGCCTGGTAGAAATCGCAGAATATATTTTGGATGGGACAATATACGAGAGGATAAAGACTGCGGAGATAGAAAACGGATTTAGAGCGTGTTTCGTTTAGTATATGCTAGATTTATAAGAACTTTCTGATACTTCATGTTCAACCCGTCGTAGCTCAACGCACCTTTTTAGGAAAAAGGTGCGCCAAAAACTTTTTAGTTAGTTTTTTGGCGCGCTTTTTTACTAAAAAAGCGCGAGTAACGGTAGAGCGCCCCGCTGTAGTTTGATTTGTCCGCTTTTATCGGACTTCCTTCGCGACCTTAAGGTCGCTCGGATACGGGGCGGTTGCTTGTTCAAATGCCACTTTTTTACTAAAAAGGCGGAAATTCAGGCCGACGGGATTTCTTCTTTTAATTTCCCATGCTTTTATTCTATCTTCAATTATAGTAGAACTCCCTCTTATTTGCTGATTTTAGAGTTTTATTATAGCCATTTAACCATTACACTGGTTGTTTAAACAAAAATAATATAGCAAAATAGAAAGGAATATATAGGATTGTGCTTAAAGGTATGAAAATATGGTTAGGGAACGAGCAGGCATTTTAACTAAAGCAACCAGACCAACAAATAATACAATAACACTTCATCCAGAATTAGTTGCTTCTATATACCACGTTTCAGTTTTGGAGCTTAGAGTTTTTTGTCTTAAGAGTACTAGAGGATTCGGACTTTTTGATATTCTTCTTGACAATGATTCTGGTGGGGACACCAGTACCACCGGTAAGCTTTCTTTAAATTTGGACATAGATGAGATAAAATTTAGAAAAGGAGACAAACTGTTATTTAGAAGTGACACATTAAACACAAGCTTTGAAATTAAAGCGATAGCTGTTGGATGTGCTTTTAAAATTACAAAACCACTTTGGGAAGAAAAAATGAACTAAACGCTTCCTGCCCCTCTTTGGACTACTTCGCTTAGGGCGGGATGGATGTGAATGGTATTTATGATGTCATTCACATGGGATCTACCAAATTTCATTGAAACTAAAACCTCATGAATTAATGTGGAAGCTTCGGGACCCATAATGTGGCAGCCTAGTATTTTCCCTTTATAGTCTGTGAGAAATTTTACAAAGCCGTTTTTTTCATTAAGTGCTTCTCCCATTCCAGTTCCGGAATAAAGGTATTTCCCTACAAGATAGTCTTCCTCTTTTTCCTTTAGCTCTTGTTCAGTTGCCCCAACACCAGCAATTTGGGGATTTGAGAAGACAGCGTGCGGCATTGCAGTATAGTCAACTTTTTTACGGTTTTGAGGATTTAGAATATTGTTTGCCACATATTCTGCTTCGAGATTTGCAGAATGCTTGAAAAAATATTTTCCTGCTATGTCACCTAAAACCCATATCCCTGAAGCAGTGGTTTCCATATATTCGTTTGGTTCTATGTAGCCATGCTTGTTTGGCGTGAGGCCAGTTTTTGTGACTTCAAGAATATCGCTGTTTGGCACCCTCCCTGTTGCAATAAGCAAATCAGTTCCTGAAACGCTTTTGCCATCTTTTGCATAAACAGTAATTTTATCGCCTTTTTTCTCTACTTTGGCAACTGCAAATGATAGGTGGACTGTGTGAGAACTGGAGAAAATCTCTGTAAACTTTGTACTTAATTCCTCATCTTCATCAGGAAGCAGGCGAATATTGCGCTGAAGAATGGTTATTTTTGAACCCATTGAACCAAAAAAATGAGCCAGCTCGCAGGCGATATAGCCACCTCCGACAATGATAAGTTCTTTTGGAAGTTTGCTCACGCTAAGTGCTTCATCGCTTGTCATATAGGGAATTTTTTCTATGCCTTCTATAGGTGGAATTGCAGGCCTCGTACCTGCTGCAATGAGTATTTTTTCTCCGCTAATTTCTTGCCCATTAACTAAGATTTTTTTTGGAGCGATAAACTTTCCCCGCCCCTTGAACAGTGTGATATTTTTAGATTTTTTTAGGTTCTCTTCTATAGATTGCGCATCTTTATCTACAATCCTTGCTCGTGCCATTACTTTTTCAAAATCAACTGAAACTTTCCCCACATTAAACCCGAATTCTCCCGCTCGTTTTATAGTTTCCATCACATCAGCAGAATGTATGAGAATTTTTGATGGGATGCAACCTCTATTAAGGCAAGTACCACCCATTGGCCCTTCTTCCACTACTGCAACCTTTAGGCCTTTAGAGGATGCTGCGGCAGCAACATCAAGACCTGAACCTGCACCAATAACGATTAGATCGAAAATCATGGTAAAATTAAGCAGATAATTTAAATAAAGTGTAAGTGTTGATAGTTATTAAGTTATAAAAAGAGTTTTAAAGTGTTTTCTTTATAAATTAACCATGCTACGATCATCCAGGATTAGATTTAGTGGTGAAAAAATGGATGAGGTAGCAAAGGCTTTCGCAGACTCAACTAGATTTTTCAGAAATGCCGAATTGATTGGTGAGGGAAATTTTGGTGTAGTTCATAGAATAGAGGATGCACTTGGCCGTAGTTACGCAGTCAAAGTAACAAAACATCCAAATAGCAATAGATTAATTGAAAAAGAGGATGGCATACTTTCAGGACTGATTGTCCCCGCAGTACCTTTTTCTTATGGGACTGGTTTAACAGAAGGTAAAAAATTTTTAGTTATGGATTATATTCCCGGGGTTACCTGGGAACACTTCATAAAAGAATCTAAAGCTCTAAGGGATACTGGTATTAGATATCACCTAATTAGTGCACATATGTATTTCATAGATCGTGTTTGTGAAATTTTGGATGAACTTAATAGGCAGGGAATTGGTCATTTTGACCCCCATCCTGGAAATGTTATTATTGGTGAAAGTGGAGTTTTTGTTATTGATTTTGGCAATGGTTCTAACTATCACCCTCAAACTAGCAAAACTGAAGCGGATTATCTTGCAAGAGAATTAGGGTGGCAGATGGATCTTCTTAAGCTGCTTTTTCAGTCTGATTTAAATCCTTTGCAGGAAGTGTTAAAACGATCCCATCAAACGGTTGAAGAACTTAGAGTTAGCGTAATGGAAGTTCTAGTAAAAGAAAGAAAAGAGACATTAGAGAGGAATGGAATCAGGCAAGAAGTGCGCGTAGGATAAACATAGGATCGATAAGAGTTTTATGCCCATCTGGATTTATCAGAGCATTTGATATTACGCCCTGGATATCCTTGCTTCTGGAAGCCTTATCAATTATCAAGTTCATTTTCCATCTACTGTTTGCATGCTTTTGCATGTTGTAGTTGGTCATTACTTCTTCCCCTATTTTATCCCAAAGAATTTTTGGATATTTAGAGAGAACTGCTTCTGAAAAGTCATTCTTTTCAAATGCCTCATTTATAATCTCTGCAGAGATCTGGCCGCTTGTGAGTGCATTTCCTATACCTTCACCAGTAAATGGATCTATAAGGGAAGCTGCATCCCCAAGAAGAACGTAACCATCGCCATAGATCTTTAATTTTGGAGTAGCGGATGCGAGCGGAAGAATCCAGCTTTTAACATCGGAAGTTCTTTTGGCTTTGGCAAATCTTGATTTGAAAACTGGATGGTTGGTTATTACTTCTTCCATCAGTTTTTGGAGATTGACTTTCTTCTTTTTCATATCAGCTACAAGCATCCCAATACCTACATTTGCACTTTTATCAGGTAGTGGGAAAATCCAGAAATAACCTGGCAAAACACCATCGATAAAGTGAAGCTCAATCTGATCGATCATACCATCCACATTATCATAGTAAGCACGAATGGCAGCTGCTTGGTGTTTTTCATCAGTGTTTAGCGAACCAAGTTTCCTTGCAGAAATTCCGCCAGCACCATCTGCACCAACAAAGATTTTTGCGAGGAAGGTTGTTTCTTTACCATTAAGATTGCCTTTTACACCGACCACTTTGCCATTTTCCTTAATAATGTCTGTTGCTATGAACTTTTCTATAGTTTTAGTGGCTAGTTTTTTTGCATTTTGAAAGAGCATATTGTCGAGTACTTCTCTTCTGCATACAAATCCTGGCGGTTTCTCCCCATTTCCCCTTGGAGCACCAATAGGGACTACTTTGCCTACTGGTGAGGAGAAGGTTACACCATACATATCTTCATGCTCAATTTTCTGAACTTGCCCCATAAGGCCAAGATCCTGAAGAACGCCCACCGAGCGGCCGCTTATACCATCACCGCATGTTTTATCTCGTGGGAAAGTAGCACGATCAAGAAGAAGAACTTTCTTGCCTGATTTTGAGAGAAATGCTGCACAACTTGAACCAGCCGGTCCGCCACCTAGGATTATAACATCATATTCTTCAGCCATTTATATCACCATTTGATCAAAAAAGCGCTTATTACATTAATAAATTTAAATGAGGTATTGAACTTCATGCTTATAATAATTTGCGGTTTGCCTGGAACGGGTAAAAGTACGCTTGCAAAAGCGCTTTGTAAGGAATTTAACGCTATTAGGATAAGCAGTGACAGAATAAGAAAGGGTTCGGGAACTCCGGATTATAGTGAAGAAGGACGTGAAGAGATATATAAAAAAATGGTGGGGGAGGCTGCAAAGGCCATTATGGAAGGAGTAAATGTAGTTGCTGATGGAACTTTTTCAAAAGAAAGCTGGCGGAAGGAGATGGAAAAAATTGCACCTTCGAACGGGTGTTTTTTAGTTCTTTGTACCATACCAAAAGAAGACGTAAGAAAAAGAATAATGTTTAGGAAAAATACTGAAAGTGATGCGGATTACGAGGTTTATCTTAAGTTAGAAGCTAAGTTTGAAAAGCCAGAAGATTTTATTCGGGTGGATTCTAAACTTCCGCTTAGAGAACGTGTGATAGCTGTGAAAAAGGCGATAAAATGGAAGCAAAAGAAATAGAAGAACTTGTTAGAGATGGCTTCGAATTATCTGAGACTCACATATCCTGGATATTAATGGGGCAGGAAGTTTTCAAGATAAAAAAACCAGTGAAGTTTTCATTCCTTGATTTTTCCACAATAGAAAGAAGGGAGTATTTTTGTAATGAAGAAGTGAGACTTAATCGAAGGCTTTCGCCAGAAGTTTATCTTGGCGTAGTTAGTGTGGTGAGAAGTGAAAAAGGGCTTGTATTAGAAGGTAACACTTATGGAGAGATAATTGATTATGCGGTTAAAATGAAAAAATTGAATGAAGAGTGTAAAATGAGCAAGCTTCTTGCAAGTGATAGCATTGGTGAGTGTGAGGTAAAGGAGATTGTAGAAAAAATCGCAGCTTTCCATAACAACACAAAAAGAGTTAGCGATGGCAGCATGGGTTCATTTCAGATGATAAGTGAGCAGGTGATGGATCTTGGCAGTTATAGGCAAACTATAGACAAGGCTTCAGGATTTGGAAACTGGGTGGACAATATACTAAGGTGCTCGCAAGATTTTCTCAGAAGAAACAAAAAATTGATAGAAAAACGAGCAAACGATGGATATGTACGTGATTGTCATGGCGATTTACACATGGGGAATATTTTTTTCGATAATGGGTTAAAAATAATCGACTGTATAGAGTTTAGCAATGATTTTCGGTGTATTGATGTTGTTAGTGATATAGCATTTATGGCAATGGATCTTGATTTTGCAGGAAGAAGCGATTTGTCGGATTTTTTTGTTGAAAGTTATCTTGAGAAAACCAAAGACCCTGAACTTGAAACCCTTTTACCTTTCTACAAATGTTATAGGGCCAATGTGCGGGCAAAAATAGCAACTATAGAATGGATGGGTAAAAAAGACAATAAAGTAAGGGAGATGATCGATCGCTATGTTTTACTGTCAGAGCGGTATGCTAAGAGTCTTTAGTGCCTAAAATGTCTTATACCAGTAAACACCATAGCGATATTATGTTCATCTGCTGCCTTTATCACTTCGGAATCTTTTATTGAACCACCAGGCTGTATAATTGCAGTAATACCAAGCTTGGAGGCATAATCTATACCATCACGAAATGGGAAGAAAGCATCGCTTGCCATTGCACAGCCTTCAACAGATTCCCCATAGTCTTTTGATATCATTGCAGCTAATTTGGCAGCATCCACCCTTTTCATCTGACCTGCACCGATACCAACTGCACGGTTTTCTCGTGCATAAACAATGGCATTTGATTTGACGTACTTGACTATTTTCCATGCATAAAGGAGGGATTTCATTTCTTTTTCAGTTGGCTTTCTTTTTGTGACGACCTTTATTTCATCGATCATTTTTACATTTGCATCCTGAACAAGAAGACCGCCAAGTATCGATCGGTATTTCCGATAAGGAAGACGTTTAACATTGATACCGGGCGTGTCCATGACACGCATATTCTTCTTTGAACGCAAAACTTCCAGGGCACCATCATCAAAAGCAGGGGCCATTACAATATCAACAAATTTGCTGATTATCTCTTCTGCAAGATTTTTATCCACTTTACGATTAAGCGCCACCACACCACCAAAAGATGCCTCCGGATCAACAGCTTTTGCCATCTTGAACGCTTCAAGTATGCTATTGGAAGAAGCAACCCCACAAGGATTGTTGTGCTTCACTATGACCCCGGTTGGTTCATCAAATTCACGAATTAGTTTGTATGCAGCATTGCAGTCCAAAATATTATTGTAGGAAAGCTCTTTTCCCTGAATTTGTTTTGCATCAAGTGAAGAAGGGTTATGGAAATGTTCATCACGATAGACCGTAGCCCGCTGGTGTGGATTTTCCCCATAGCGAAGAGATTGTTTTTTGTGGAAGGTAAGGTTAAGGTATTCTGGAAATTCATCCTGAAATCCGAATTTTCTCCTGAAGAATTGTTCTATGAAAACATCGTAGTGTGAAACCTGCTCCCACGCCTCAATTGCAAGGCGTTCAAGAGTTTTTTGGGATAGCCAACCCTCACTATTTTTCATTTCCTTTAAAATTTCCCCGTATCTTTGAGGGTTGCAGATAACGGCAACGTTACGGTAGTTTTTGGCTGATGCTCTAAGCAGAGTAGGTCCGCCAATATCGATATTTTCTATTATTTCCTTCATTGATGATTTCTTGTTTACAGTCTCTTCAAACGGGTAAAGATTGACCACAACTAGATCGATTAGTGAAATTTCCCGCTTTTTTACCTCTTCCATATGTTTTTTGTTTTCACGATCAGCAAGAATAGCTCCATGGATTTTTGGATGAAGAGTTTTTACCCTACCATCAAGCATTTCAGGAGAATTGGTAAAACCAGATATATCAATAACTTTGATGCCGCTTTCTGAAAGGAATTTTGCCGTTCCGCCACTTGATATTATCTCAATACCTAGTTCGTTAAGTGCGGATGCAAATTCCACGATTCCTTCCTTGTTGTGAACACTTAAAAGTGCACGGCGAATTTTCATGAAACTTTCCTTCAGTTATTGAGTTGGATAGGGTATCTTATAAAGGTTTTCTTAATTGTTTTTTGAGTGAAATAAGTAACTCATCTGGAACACTAAATTCCCCAAGTGCATGACCCTTGTTTGCGCCATGAAAATCCGAACCCCCACTCTCAAGAAGATCAAACTCGCATGATATAGAGTGATAGTTTTCAATTAACCGAGTACTTTCATTTTCACTTATTTTCTTCTGATTAAGATGATAGTTATAGTAGACTTCAATACCATCTCCCCCCACAGCCTTGAAATCAGCAATAAGTTTCTTATCATAAGGATAATGGCCGGGGTGTGCAATAAAACTTAAGCCACCAGAGTTTTTTATTAGTGATATTGCAGCCCTAAAACCAAAAAATGTTTTTCGCTCAACATAGGCTTTTCCATGCCGATCGAGCAATTTGTCAAAAACCTCACCAATAGATCGAAACTCTTGGGGATATTTTTCGATAAGAGTTTTTGCAATGTGGGGACGACCTATCGAACCCGCAGCTTTTTTGCGAACTTGATCAAACGTTATTTCATAACCAAGTTCCTGAAGTTTTACTATGGTAGCTTTCTTCTGGTCTTCCCTTTCTTTCTCTAGTTTTTTGAGGGTTTTTGAAAGCAGGATATTTTTTGGGTTGATGAAAAGACCAAGAACATGAATATCTTCATAATCAAATTCTGAATCAAAAACAGTAATTTCGATTCCCGGGATAGTTTTGACTGGCTCACGACCGGTGATTTTCATTGCAGAGTCAACTGAATCATGGTCAGTTATAGCAATAGCATTTAGGCCAACACGTTTTGCCTCTAAAACAAGTTCTCCAAATTCGAGAGTACCATCGCTTGCAGAGGTATGGGTATGGAGATCTATCATGACATGCTATTAACGATTCTTTTTTAAAACCAATTTCGTATTCTTTTGTTACTATTTCCTTGCTTTTGAGCATTTTGTAGGGATTAGTTAGACAAAATTTTGCTTTGCAAAATTTTAGAAAGCCTCGGTAGTGTAGCTTTCAGTACGCTCGCCTTTCTGGCTCGCACTGAAGATAAAATGGTTAGCATACAAGACTGTCATTGCACCTTTTGAAAAAAGGCGCCCCAAAATCATTAAATGTAAAATCCTTAATGGGTTTTTGAACTGAAAGTTTTTGGGCGCTTTTTACTAAAAAGCGCAACGGAGCTCTTGCGACCCGGGTTCGAATCCCGGCCGAGGCGTTTTAATTTAAATAATTATTACAAGTGATGACAATGAAGATTAATACGATTATCATCTTTGGAATTGTAGCTCTTTTGTTGTTAGGTTGCACTGCTCCCAAAAAAAATACTCCGAAAGAGGAAGTTTCAGAGCAGACTATAGACCTACCAGGTGACATACTTGGTCAGGATGAATGTGTTCCGAGTTATAAGTTTTCTACTCTCCCAGACACTTTGTTTTCAATTAATGGCAAACTTAATGCGACGCTAAACTGTGCTGGTGGGAAAACACTCAAAGGGTACCTCGATGGAAAAGAAATTTGGATTGATAGTATAGGTATAAATGGAAGCATAAACATAATTTGGGATATACCAGCAACCACTGAAGGAAACCATAAAGTGGAGGTTAAGAGTGATGAGGAAACAGTCTACTTAGCTCCCTGGAAGGTTTCACCACTGGGAAATAATGATACCAGCAGCATTGAGATTGATTCGATATCATTTAAGGAATGGCGTGCAACTGCTTTTGATTTGGGAAGTACCCTAAATGGAGTGCTGGTAAAAGCTTATATGAAAAGACTGGACGATAACATACTCCCAAGCAGCGTTATTGTAATGGAGATCAGAGATGATGATAATGGCCCAGGTAAATTAATTGCAGAGAGCAAAAAACCGATAAATGCCACTACCCTAAGTGATAATTGGATAAAATTCCCGTTCAATGCAACATTGCAAAAAGGAAAATATTGGATAGTTATTAAGGTGGAGCAGAATTCCAAGAATCTTGCAGGAGATGTTGTTGCATTACACTATTCGGTAATTGATCGTGAAGAGCAAGGCAACAACTACACAAGGCAAATGCACCTTGATGTGGATCTCAAAACAGTAATTGCAAGCCAAACCAAATGGGAACCACTACCTTATGATAAAGAATACAGTATAGTCATAACAAATTAGCTTCCTTGTATTTTCTTTGCTATAGATTTTAGATGGGCGAAACGATGGTGGACATCGTTTTCCATCTCTTCGAGGGTTTGCTCAAGAGTGGGAGCACGAAGATAATAGTTCCTGCCATCTTTGGTTACAATACCCGAACGCTGGAATAGATTAAGATGATAGATCACGGCAGCCTGGCTAACTTCGTTAAGCTGCATAATGTCTCTCGATGAAATGCCTTCACCACGCATGCTTGACTTTACAAGTGCACGGAAGACCTCACGTCCGACATCGTCACGTTCATCACCAAGGCCAAGGCACTGGTATATGTAGTTTATTTCACTGTCGGTATTTTCTTCTTGTACGGGAATGGAAACATAGCGAATAACGATCTGACGATAGTAACGGCGTTGTTGAGACATGTATTTATAGTTTGGTATGAAAATTTAAAAATCTTTCCTAATATTAAACAGATTGTTAAAAAAATAAGCAATATGCATATCAGGTGATTATACGGTAGATGAACAAATTGAGGCGGGTGAGGATAAACCTTTAATAGCCCCAGAAGAGGAAAAGAAGCAAATTATCCACGAGAAAGAGCTTCTTTTGAATGATAGGCCCAGGGAGTTGGAAGAAAGTATGAAGAGACTTCAGGCCGATTTCGAGAACTATAAAAAACGCACCGCTAAGGAGAATGAGATTATACGGGAAAATGCCAGTGCGGATTTGGCTCTTAAGTTGCTAAGCGTGGTGGATGAATTCCAAATTGCACTAGAGCATATGCAAAACGCTGAACAAAAAGAAATTAGGAAAGGAATCGAACTGATATACATAAAGTTATTAGACATACTCAAGCGCGAGGGCGTAGAACCCATGAAATCGTTGGATGGGAAATTTGACCCTTACAAGCATGATGCAATACGCCATGTGGGGGGTAAAGAGGGAATGGTAGTTGAAGAAATCCAAAAGGGATATACGATTAAAGGTAAAATATTACGCCACGCTAAAGTGGCAGTTGGTAATGGACAGGAAAGTTTGGATAAAAACTCAAAATAGAAGGATATGGGAAGTTTGAAAGTAGAGGGAGATTAGAAAAGAACCGTTCAAAGAAAAGGAAGTTGGAAAGAAACCTTTCAAAGAAAAGGAGATTAGAAAAGGACCTTGGTCCTTTTCAGAGGTGAGGGTATATGAGCAAAATAATAGGTATCGATCTTGGAACAAGTAATTCAGCTGCTGCTTTCCTCGAAGGAGGTAGGCCAAAAATAATACCAAGTGCAGAGGGAATAACACAATACGGAAAAGCATTTCCAAGTTATGTTGCCCTCACACGAGATGGGCAAAGGATAATAGGTGAACCGGCAAGGCGCCAGGCAGTAACTAATACCGAAGGAACGGTTTTTGCCTTCAAAAGAAAGATGGGAACGGATTACAAGTATAACATATTTGGAAAGGAATACCGCCCGCAGGAACTTTCCTCATACATCTTGCAGAAGATAAAAAAAGATGCAGAAGAATTTTTGGGTGAAAAAGTAGAGAAGGCAGTGATTACTGTTCCAGCTTACTTCAACGACAACCAGAGACAGGCTACAAAAGATGCTGGAGAAATAGCGGGTTTAGAAGTAGTTAGACTTGTAAACGAACCAACTGCAGCCTGCCTTGCTTATGGACTGGATAAGGCTGGCAAAGACATGAAGATACTTGTATTTGATCTTGGAGGAGGAACCTTAGATGTAACCATAATGGACTTTGGAGGCGGGGTTTTCGAAGTACGATCTACCAACGGAGATACACAGTTGGGCGGAACTGATATGGATTGTATCATTTGCGAATATCTTTCTGACCAGTTTAGGAAAGAAAGTGGGGTGGACATTTCAAAGGATCGCCAGGCACAACAAAGAATACTTGAAGCTGCAGAAAAGGCGAAGATCGAACTTTCAACATCGCTTGATTCTGAAGTCAATCTGCCTTTCTTAACATCGGTTGCCAACCAACCAAAGCATTTTGTACACAAACTTAGCAGGGCAAAGCTCGAAGACCTTATTCGACCAGTTATAGAGCGATGCCGGGCACCTATGGAAAATGCACTCAAGGACGCTAAACTCTCGCCCAATGATATAGAGAAGATAATTATGGTAGGTGGACCGACCAGAATGCCGATTGTCCAGAAATTTGTCGAGGATACGCTTGGCAAGAAGGTAGAGCGTGGAATTGACCCTATGGAATGTGTTGCAATGGGAGCTGCAGTCCAAGGAGGAGTACTATCTGGTGAAGTAAAAGATATTCTGCTTTTGGATGTTACTCCGCTTTCTCTTGGACTTGAAACCATGGGTGGAGTTATGACAAAACTTATAGATCGGAACACCACTATCCCCACAAAGAAAAGCCAGGTGTTCTCAACTGCAGCAGATATGCAGACTGCGGTAGATGTCCATATTTTACAAGGAGAGCGACCGATGGCAAAAGATAACGTGGAACTTGGAAAGTTTACTTTACTTGGAATCCCACCAGCACCCAGAGGAGTGCCGCAGGTTGAAGTAGCATTTGACATAGATGCAAACGGAATACTGCATGTGAGCGCCAAAGATAAGGCCAGCAACAAGGAGCAGAGCATGAGAGTGACTGCCCCATTAAAGATGAAGGATGATGAAATAAAGAATAAGATGGCAGAGGCAGAGAAATTTGCAGATGCAGATAAGAAAGCATTTGAACTTGCAACTGCAAGGAATGAGGCAGAATCTCTCGTTTATGTTGCCAAAAAGACAGTGGATGAGTTTAAGGATAAACTCTCAAAAGAGCAGTACGATAAAATAGCAGAGGCACAAAAGAAACTTGAAGAAGTTTTAAAGGGCGATGATGTTGCTGCTATAAATTCCGAAATCGACAGGCTTAAAAAAGCCTTGCAGGAAGTTGGTGGTTCTATGTATGGTCAGCAAGGAGGCGGACCGGATATGGGAAACGGAAGGGATAGCACCCAAAATGGCGGTAATGATGATAATGCAAAAGGCGACGATGTAGTTGATGGAAAGTATGAAAAAGTTAAGTAAAGGAGTGGAATAATGGCCAAAAATTATCATGAGGTATTGGGAGTGCCTAATAATGCTACACCGGACCAAATCAAAAAGGCCTACCGGAGGCTCGCACTCAAATATCACCCCGACCGAAACAAAGATCCATCAGCAGAGCAAAAATTCCGGGAGATAACTGAGGCTTACAGTATACTGATAGGAAAGGAAAAAATGCCAGTAACTATTTCCGAGAGTCATGATAGAGGAACTCCAGGGCTGGATCCATGGTCAATGAAAGTGGAAAGAATTTGGGAAAACATAATGAACGAAAGAAAAAACAACATGTACAGGTAGACCATGACCAAACGAGATTATTACGAAGTTCTTGGTTTGGCTAAAAATGCCACAAGCGATCAGATAAAGCAGTCATATAGAAAGCTTGCAATGCAATACCATCCAGACCGTAATAAGGATGCTGGTGCAACAGAAAAATTCAAGGAAATATCTGAAGCTTACGCTGTACTAAGTGATGAAACTAAACGAAAGCAGTACGACCAGTATGGTCACGCTGGATTCGACAACATGTATAGTGAGGAGGATATTTTCCGTAATGCAGATTTTGGAGGTTTTGAAGATATCTTCCGCAATTTTGGCTTTGACCCTTTTGGTAGCGGTTTTGGCGGAAGGAGACAAGGAGATTACGGAGCTAATTTGGAAACCGAAGTCAGGATAACTCTTGAAGAAGCTGCAAAGGGTGTGAAAAAGGAGATACACTACAACAGAAGCCGTGCTTGTGATAGGTGTAAGGGAGAAGGAAGTGAACCTGGAAGCTCAAGAACCAAATGCAGTTCATGCAACGGTCGTGGGCAGGTACAGCAGGCAAGGCGAGCTGGACCGATGTCGTTTTACACAGTCACTACATGCGGTAAGTGTAGGGGAGAGGGAGTAAAGATAGAAAAACCGTGCAGGAATTGTGGTGGTAGTGGAAAGACAAGTTCGAATGAGCACATCAAAATAGACATACCTCATGGTATAGATGATGACATGCGGCTAAGGCTCGATAATCTTGGGGAATACGGCCGCGATGGACCTGGAGATCTTTTTGTAAGAGTGCATGTTGCAGAGCATAAGAAATTCCACCGTGAGGGTGATGATCTTTATATTGAAATTCCGCTAAGTTTTGCTAAAGCTGCAATTGGCGGAAAAATAGAAGTACCGACATTATTTGGAAGCGATATGCTTAGCATACCCCCCGGGACTAAATCGCATACGGCATTTAGGCTTAGGGGAGAAGGCATACCCCATATCCAACGCTCAGGAAAGGGAGATGAGATAGTCAGAGTAATTATAGATGTTCCAAAAAACCTTAGTAAGAAACAAAAAGAACTCCTTGAAGAATTTGAAAAAGAGGAGAACGAAAGTAAGAAAAAAGGATTTGGGTTATTCTGATGAGAGAACTACTCCAAGAAATTTGGAGAGTTTTTTTGCAGCTTCACGGTTTTCAGCCATGAACTTTTCTGCTATTGTTCCCCCGATTCTTGGAGTTCTTACCAGTGGGATTTGTACCGATTGCTTGGTGAATGCATCTAATTCCACATAGTAATAGGTAGAACCATCAGAGTTGTCAGTTTTTTCCCTATAGCCAATTTTTTCAATTCCGCCAATGTCCAGGAAAGATTTTCTTGAAGAATATGATTTTCTTTTTATAACCTTTAGAACTTTATCAGTCTTGTCGGCAACTATAGTAGTTTCTTCGTAGAGTAATATTGCAGCAAAAATACCTATTATGGCCATGAAGCCCCCACAAAATTTAAGATAACCTAAGAGCTCTGATATATTAATTAAAAAGACCGAGACTATGAATAAAATAACACCGACAAATATGAAGATGCCGCCTATCATTGGGCCAATTATATTTGATTCTTTGATTATTAGGAGATTTTCGGTTTCTTTTGCTATTTTCATGAAAAGACATTGGTAATTAGAATTAAAAAGTTGCCGTATTAGGCAGGATTCGTTTCCAAAATCCTTGCAATTTCAAGGCACTCTTCTTTTGCAAGTGTCCTTCCTCTCCTTAAAGCTAATCCACCAAGTTTTGATATGGTTGAGGCAGAGAAATTTGAATGAATTAGTGCATTTTTCACATTTTTATTTTTATGTTGGAAAATGAATCTGATTATATCTTCTTCAAACCCGCTTAGCAGAGTACGGGTTGGTTTTAGCATTATTATTGCTGAATCAACTTTTGGAACTGGACGGAAAAGGTGGTTTGGGACGATGTGCTCTAATGTAATTTCAAAATGAATCTGTGCAGTTACAGAGAGACGACCATAATTACTATCACCAGGCTTTGCAACCATCTTCTGTGCAAATTCTTTTTGCACCATCAGTAGTGCCTTCTCAAAGTGCAGTTTTGGAAGGGAGAATATGATTTCTGATGAAATGTAGTAGGGAATATTTCCGATTATAAGATCGATTTCTGGTATTTGGATTGTGAGAAAATCACCCTCTAATACCTGAATGGCTGAATTGCTAATATCACGAAGCATAGCTGCAAAACGTGGATCTTTTTCAACTACAAAAAGTTTTTTTGATTTTTGTTGCAGAATTGCCCTGGTAAGCCTTCCGTCCCCCCCACCAATTTCAAGAACGGTTTTGTCTTTTGGATCAAGTAGCTTAGCTTCTAGAGCAAGAATATTTTTATCTTCTAAGAAGCATTGCCCCAGAAACTTCCTGCGTTTTGGCATTTAGAGTACCTGATGTTTGTCTTCGATAACAAGAATGGCATCGATAAAACCATAAGCATAGTTTGCTGCCCCAAATGATGTGAAGTAGTCTCCTTTTTCATAGAAATGTTTGGCGTCTGAACAATAGTTTTCTGCGTATTCAATGATTTTTGGGTATTTTTCAGCTAGATTTAGGGATTTGAAAATGGCAATTATGCGATCGAGTTTTTCTATATCTTTTTTTGCGCGTTCTTTTTCCATAACCATTACCATTATGTTAGAATTTAATATAATTGAGTAAAATTACGGTGTACCTATAAGATAGAAAAGATAAATTAGAAAAATAAGTGTCAGCAGCAGTAAAATTTCCCGCTCGAAGAGCAGTACTCATATCACCGTGAAGGGGCTTAACTTCTGAGTTCGAAATGGGATCAGGTGTTTCCCCCTACCTATGACCGCTGACATCTTAACTCTGATATGAATTCTTTTTAAAGCTTGGTATATTCCCAGATCTTAGATTTGCCATAGTTATCAGGAAGTTCTGCCAAATAAGAGTGACACAGAATAAAAATACTTGGGAGAAGATGTAAGTTATGTCAGAACACATGCACTGGTCAGAATGGCTTGCAGGCCGGGTAATAGAAGAGAAAAACGAACCGTATGTCATCAGCGGCGGAATGACAACTTCAGGACCGGCTCATTTAGGCACATTGTGCGAATTTCTCTTTCCTTCAGTAATACGAGATGCGATAGAAAAACGAGGAAAAAAATGCAGCTTTTACTTTGCAGCAGACATACTCGATGCATTTGATGGTGTCCCAGTAGAGATGGAGAAACACACTGAATTTCTTAAGCCGCATTTAGGCAAGCCACTTTGTGATGTGCCTGATCCTACTGGCAAAAGCAGGAGTTTTGGTGATTATTATCTCGATGAGGCACGAGAGCTTATGGAGAAATTCGGGGTTAAACCAGTAGTAGTTAGGATAAATGAGTATTACAATGAGGGTAAGTTTGATGAATATGCACGCTTTTTCCTAAAAAATGAAAACGAAACCAGGATGGTTATAGAGCAGACCAGCGGGAAAGAGGAGAAAAAGGACTGGTCACCAATAATGCCCATATGCGAGTGCGGGAAAATAGCAACCACCAGAGTGATTAGCCATGATGGGGAGAATTACGAATATATATGTGACAAGGATGTCAAATACACAAAAGGTTGCGGTCATAGAGGAAAAAATAAAATCAGTGATCATAGATACAAGATAGTTTGGAGATTGCACTGGCCAGTTTGGAAGCAGATATTTGGAACTAGCATAGAAGGAGCTGGGATAGACCACCATACAAAAGGCGGCTCAGAAGATACCTGTGAGGTAATTACACTAAAACTAATGAAGAAGGACTATCACATACACTACAGGTACGGATTCATACTTTTTCAGGGGAAGAAATATTCCAAATCAAAAGGAATTGGGATGGGTGTCCGGGAGATTGTAACTTTACTTCCTGCCGAGATAATAAAATATATGCTTGTTCGACCCGATCTTGAAGAGAACATAGACATAAATCCAACAAGTGAAAACCTGCTTAGAACAATTGAGGATTTCGAAGGTGCTTCGAAACTTGAGCAAGGCAAGCTCGACGAGATGGGTAGGCCGGAACGCAAAAGAGCGATAGCATTTGCAATAAGCACGAATAAGATGAGGTGGAAATCATTTTTGGATCTGCTTTTATACTACCAGATTTACCAGAACTGGGAGGAAGTAGGAAAGAAACTTAACGACAATGAAGGTGCATTTTACCTAAAGCCTTTCATAGAGGAATGGATAGCACGCGATTTCATACCTGAGGATTACCGATTCAAATACCAGGCGGGTAAGGTACCCATAAGCGAGAACGTAAAGAAATATATGGTTGGGATTAGTGGTGGCGATGCGCTTTCCATACATAACTCCGTATTTGAATTTGCAAAAGCAAATTCAATAGAACCAAAGCAGATGTTTGCCGAACTTTATCAGGCGGTAATAGGAAAGCCAAAAGGACCAAGGATGGGCAAACTAATTGAAGCACTCGGTGTTGAGAGGCTTAAACGGGATCTTGGATTATGAAAATTACATTAGACAAAACGGATCTTGATTCTGCAGTTGATGTGGCAGTTTCAATTCTCAAAAGTGGTGGAGTTCTGATTTACCCAACTGACACATTATATGGTCTTGGTGGTGATGGAACTTCAAAAAGTGTTGTGGAAAGAATACATACGATCAAAGGTATACGTGAAATGCGCCCGATGTCAGTCATGATGGATAATCTTATGATGGAAGAATATTGTGAACTGACTGAAAATGATCGTGAGATTATCAAAAAACATCTACCTGGCCCTTATACTTTCTTATTAAAGTTGCGCAAGCCAATTGCAGCTTCACCAAATGACAAGCTTGGGGTACGGATACCTGATTCAGAATTTTGCCAGCTTCTTTGCAAAAAGTTTGGAACCCCAATAATTTCAACAAGCGCTAATCTTACGGCAAAGGAACCGCCAACTTCGCTTGATGAAATTGCAGCTGTAGTTACGAATGCTGCTGATCTTTTAATTGATGGAGGAAAAACAAAATATGGTGGACCTTCGAGTATAATTGATCTTGTGGAAGGCAAAACATTGCATCGAGATAAGACCGTTCGTTGATATATATTTTTTTATGAATAACGTGGTTAGATTTTTTGATAAATTGATCTAAACAACAAAGAGATATGCGATTTGATTACGAATAATTTATATCATCTTTTGTAATGAGATTTGTAATGGCAGAAATTCAGAGAAGCCCAAGGGATAAACATCATCGCATTGTTCTTGTTACACCACAAAAAATTAAAGAGCAATGGATACCGGCATTTGTACTTGAAAAAACCGAAAGAGGTTTTCAGATTAAAGAGCTTACAATAAAAATTCCAGAATCATGGAACCTTGGAAATACCGGTTTTGATTCTACATCTAAAATATCTCCTTCTGTTCGCAACGAACAGAAAAAACTAATCAGAACATATATGTCTTTTCTAAATTCTCTAAATCTATCTAATCCTAAAGTGATCAGTATGTTAGAAAATAATGTTTTCATATTGGTACCCATAGAGGGAGTTGGAGGGGGGTACTTATCAAGAATAAATGAAAACTTCCGTCTCTTAACGAGTTCTGGTTCTAATTATGAACAAAGACGTATCTGTCCAGTTTATGATTTGGTTCACCTTTCACCAGAAAAAGGCACCGGAAATTTAGAAGGAATGAGAAACGCTTTCATACATGAGTTGTTGCATGATCAATTCGAAACTTTAGCCCCTAAAATACAGAGTGAAATAGGGACATTATTCTTAAGCCTATTTGCAAGAGCTTCAGAACCTACAAGAATTCAGGAATATTTCCAGTATGGGAACTACATTAGCTTAAACGGTTTTGAAAAAGAAATAGACTCGTTTATATCATTTCGATTTCCGTCCATAGCTCCAGATAGAACAGGAGAGATTAAAAAAACCTTACAATGGTATTGTTATCTGAGATCTCACCTGGAAGGAAAAATTCCTTTTTATAAGGATAAACCTGACCATAAAACTTACTTTATGAAGATGGAGGCATTTTCATATCTTTTTGAGTTTAGATGTATACCAGATTTTCTCAGACCTATATATTCTGACTTTCTTTCTTCAGATAGTTTGAACGGTGCAAATACTTTTAAGAGCACACATCTGTCTACAGCTAAAAGTTTTCGATCATTTTTACCGGTTATTTCTGATTTTACAGATTATATATCATCTTCAATTAACTGAGTCATCGCAATGATATGATCTAGAAATATTTCAAAAGAACCGATGAAAACCTAAAACCACTTATCCAGTTTGCTCTGGGCAGACCTTTCTTTTGTTATTTTAGATAAAGATTCTATAGAACTACTAAGGCGATCAGCAGAAAAGTCATGCTTATCGACAAGAAGTTTTTGTACCTCATCCGAATTTATCTCCGACCATTTTAGTGGCTCTGGTTCATTATAGGGTGGATTCAAAAAAATTTCAAGAACATCTTCGGGCGGATTATCAAAATCGTATTCGTATTTTTCCTTAACATAGCTGATAAGCTCGGGTATTGTTTTTGACGATTTGACTATCTTTAATGCGGTCTTAGGACCTACACCTTTTACACCATCGTTAAAATCAGTGCCAATAAGTATTCCGAGCATTATAAGTTGTGCCTGGTCAAGTTCAAGAGAACTAAGGGTCTCTTTAAGTTCAATCTGTTCTGGTTCGACAATTAAATAGCGATTTTGTCTTGGTACTTTTCTCCTTCCGGTTATTGAAAGATTACGCACAAGAACGGGCGAACCAAATAATAATGCATCATAATCCTGTGAACCGGTTGCATGCGCAATTCCTTTCTTCACCATAAGGGCGGCCTGAGCTTCACCATCTGAGGGTGCCTGGATATGAGGGATGCCCATCGCAGAGAGAAGAAGTTTGCTTTCTTCGACCATTTCACCAGTTAGTCTTGAGGTTCCCTGAGCATAACGTTTAGCATCTTCGTATTTGCCATGTTCAAGCGCATCTTTCCATTTTTCTTCCGCACGTTTTTTTATTTCGGAACGCTGGAACTGGGTTTTTTGTTTAAGAACATTTGGTTTGCCATCAAAAACATAGACTGGACGGATACCACCTTCTATGAGCTTACAACTGCGATAGAAAAGACCAGAAAGATGGGCAGTAATATTTCCCTTAAAATCCATAAGAGGGGTGCCATCTTCCTGTCTTATGGAAGCAAGAAACTGATAAAGAACATTGTAAGCGTCTAATGCGATTATTTTACCCGAAAGCGATTGTAGGGAGATAGTATGTTTAACTGAAAGATCCCCCAGGTCGACGCCCATTTATTTCTCCCTTTTCTTTTTTTTATCGACCATGTCCGCGAGAGTTGGTGTGGAAAATGAACGGGATTGTGGAGCAGAGGGTGAAAGCACATCGCTCATTTTTTCTACAAGCTTTATTTTAAGTTCCTTTTCAAGCTTTCTGGCAACTTCAAGGCTGGGAGAAAAACGTTCATGTTCAATACCATGGATGTATGTTTCTTTTTCCTTTATTTTTTCGGCTAGTGTAACCACAGTAAGACCTTTTTTCTCGCGGGCATTAAGGATTGTTTTGCCATAGTCTTCAATTATTTCTTCAGTTGACTTGGTAGATGTAGTTACAGTGGCATTTGGATTTATTGGAGAAGGTTCATCATCAAAGCGATGGAGTATTTTGCCTCCCTTCATGCAGCGGGCACATGCAAGCAACTTTGCACCCTCGATCATAATTTGCGCCCGGACTGGGGGGTTACCACAGATATCACAAGGAAGAGCAGCCATAATTTCATATCTCTCAATAAATATAAAAATAGGTAGCAACCTAGGTTAATGATGATTATATTTTTCCTGATAGCAGTAGCATTGGGTTTGTTTTATAGCATCCTGCAGCTCCAGATTCCTGGATTGTGGAAATTCTTACTGGTAGTAGCAGAAATGCTTATGGTAAATTATATTTTCATAAAAAAGTATAAACAGCAAAGCGAGATGGGTCTTGTTCTGCTTAAAAGTAAAAAGGGCCTTGCATTAATAGAGAACCTGGCAAAATACGACAAGGCTTTCAAGTTTATTGCAGATGTAGGAGCATCAATGTCTTATGGAGTTCTTAGCTTTTTTATTATGAGGAAAAATTTCTCTCCCCTAACATTCATTATAGGCATTATCCTTCTTTTTGGCATATCGATCTTTGTTGCACCATTTGCACTTGCATTTTTAGTCCAGGTAGTAAATGTAGGAAGCACGAGCAAAGCTGCAGTTGATATTGGAACCAGTGCTGATGTCGCATTTTACATGGTAAGTGGAATGCTTTTGGTTGGAGGATTATTTTTGTTTATCCTTTTTGGGATAACTTTTTATGGCCTAACGGTGCTTAAAGCGCTTATAACCACCATTGCATTTGGGAGTGGTGCGATTTCACAAACTGCTGCAGGTGGAACACTTCTTCTTCCTGGAGTAAATCTTCCATTTTTCGAGGGCATTGCTGCGCTTGCTATAGTAATGGTAGTTCATGAGGGTGCACATGCAATACTTGCCAAGATTGCAAAAGTACCGATTTTATCTTCTGGAATAGTTCTTTTTGGCATAATACCCATAGGTGCATTTGTAGAACCAGATGAGCAGAAGCTTGCAAAATCTGACAACGAAAGCCACACTAGAGTGCTTGTTGCAGGCCCCACTGCCAACCTCATAACATCCATTGTTTTCTTCATGCTTTTTGTTTCTTTCTTTTTCCTTACCCCTGCTTACAGGGAACAAGGACTCTTGGTACGATCAGGAATGGAAATGGGAACAGTGATATATGGTTTTAATGGAGAAACTTTGGATCTAAATAATATCAAGATTGACCTCCCCAAAAATTCTGAGGTGTCGATTATGACTAATATGGGGGAGATAGTAAGGAAAACTGATGAGAATGGTAAAATAGGAATCACATATACTGTTTTAACTAAAGAGTCTATTGCTACCAAGTATTCTGTCCCTGGTTTCGATTTTATATATACAGTACTTGGCCTTGGACTTGCACTTAATTTCGTAGTAGGAGCTGTGAACCTGCTACCAATACCGCTTTTCGATGGTTATCGATTAATTGATGTTAATCTAAAGAATAAGATGATCGTTAAGGCAGTAAGCTATGGTGCTTTGGGCATGTTTATCTTGAATTTCCTGCCGCTACTCTTCCATTAGATCTTGAACTTTTTCCTTTTTTTCCTTCTACCGTAGAAACCAAGCATTTCCAGCCTGAAGTATTCTTTAATTTTCTTATTAGTTTTTGCAGTTTCTATATATTCTTTTGAAAGGACTACTGAAGTTTTCTTGGGGAGTTTTTTTGAGATGCTCTTAGGAGTTTTAGTATGGTTTGCGTGGATTGTTGTATTAGTTTGATCTAGGTTCGTTGATTTTATCTTTGGTTTATCTCTGATTGATTTTTTACTTTTGGTTTTTATTCCTGGGTGTTTTAGGATTGGCTCTGGTTTGGGCTTTAAGCCTAAGTTATTCTTTGCAACTTTTGGAAGTATTTTTTTCTTTTTAGTAGATTTTGATTTTAATAAATTTATTTTTAGGCCTGGTGATTTGAATTTTTTTGTTGCCTTAGGTTTTTGCTCAGATTTTTCCTTCTTTGAAATTTTACTGCCTTTCTTTGGTTTTTGTTTTGGCTTTAATGTTAACTCTTTGGACGGCTTAGTTGTGGACTTGTCGGACGAATCAGTTATTGGAAGACTTAATGGACTATGAAGAGAACGATAATCTGTATGCTTGATTTTTTTATTAGGTTGTTTTTTTTCATTGATTTTTGGATAACTTGGTTCTGATGGTTTTCTTGACTTATAAGTTCTTGGTTTGGCTGATGATTTGGTGGAGATTTCTCGGTATAGGGAAGATTCGGGTTTTTTAGAAGTCGAAGAACAAGCTTCTTTAGGAACATTTACTGTTGATGGTGGATTTATTTGTGTATCACTTGGAACTTTCATACTGACATCACCCATTTCTGAGTTAGAACGAGAAGAACGGGGAAGTGCGAATTCCTTTAGGGTACCAAATGCTAGTCTTCTGTCAACTGGGAGAACGGCATTACCCGTAATATTTTCCTTTTGAATTATAGGTCTTTGGAGTAAATTTGAAGCCATTTCTAGCCTTCGGTCTATAGCTAAAACCGTAACTGAACTAAAGACATCAAGTACAGTAGGAACATAGGAAAATGCCGCCATGCTTGGTACTATAGGTAGCGGCCCAATTGAAAAAGGCAAATCTGATTGTTGTAGCGGTAGTTTTTGCATGGTAAATAAGTCGCGAACGGGTTTTTCTGGAAGGGCATATTCTAAAGCCGTCTTTAGTTCATTGGTTAAAAAGTCAAAGATAAGTATTTTTTGTTCATCGAGCATCAGTTTATCTCCTCTTGCACCACCATGAGCCTTCTCGATTTGTTCTTTTGTAAGATTGGTCGGGGAATTAACACTACCGGGATTACTTAGAGCAGTTTGGGCAGCCAAACTAATATCTATTTCACCAGAACCAAGATCTTTGAGTGTTTGTGGGTCGCTATTGTAGTTCACTAAACGGATTGAGAAGTAGCTAGTAGAACCAGTAACTAGGACTTCTTTTGAATTAAGAAAACCAATTTTACCGCTCTCGCCCATAGCTGGAACTATAGGAATACCGGATTCTCCAAGGAAAAAATGTATTCCGCCCTCGCTAGATAATGATTGTTCTTTGCAGATGCGGGAAAAATAATCAGGATCATCAAACTTTGAGAAATCTGCACCAGAAACTTTTTCAGGTTCTCCCTTTACCTCGATGCTTTTACCTATTACAACTGCAACAATTTCTTGACCAAGATCCCCACCATAATCATAGGTTGCAACACCGCCACCATATTTTTTTGTGAGTATATCCAGAGAATCCCGAAACGGAAGGCCTTCGGGCACAACTGCATGGTAGGTGCCTCCTGACATATCCACCACGAGAAGTTCCCGCTTAAAAGCACTGACCATAGTGGCAATTGCCCTGAGGTGGATGGGTAGTTTTTGTTGTTTGGAAACTTTAGAAATAGACATGGGCAATAAGTAATGCAGCAACTAATAAATACCTAACCACTAAAGCAAACTGCCTAGCGAAAAATCTAAAATTTTAGCGATTGAAGAATTTTAGGGATTGAAGAGCTGATTCAAGAAGTTCAAGGCGTTTTGAACTTTGAAAAAGCAGATGCTCGGCAATTTCAAATCTCATCATTTTACCACCAAGACCCCTTTCCGCAACATTGGCAGATGGAGTAACACACATTGACTGGAGTGCTTTTTTAAGATATTCAGGATTGCCTTTAGGACTAAAACTTATTATCGCAGGAGTGTGTGGAACATCTTCATAAAGTATTCTTGCGCCAAGATGTTTTTTTAGCAGATTGACAACTTCATTGCCCATTTCAACAACCTGTAGCATTGTAGCCAAACGATCGGATTTTAGATAGCGATTGGTTGCAGCTACAGCACATGCAGTTTCTGGAAGTGAAATTGCCTCTTGGTTTTGGTTTGTATATTTTTGGACTGGATATAGTTTATCTATATATAGTTTATCTATAACCGAATAACCACCAGAAAACTGGAAATGTTTTGGGGTTATGCTAAATAATTTTGAATCTGATGAGATAACCTGATCTTTTTCTATTGTATCCCTTCTTGCAACTAAACCAGCACGAACAAGCACACTCCCTAATGCCTTTGAGAATGTTACTGCATAGTAATCGCAACATTGCGCTGCACTTCTTAGCTCTTCTATACCTAGCCTTCCGAATGCTTGTATGCCATCAACGATGTACCTAACACCCTTGGATTTTAGTTCCTCACTTATCCTTGCAACTGGAAGTATTCGACCGCCTTTGGTTACATGAGGAACTACTACTGCCTTAAGCTTAGGCCGATCTGCAAGTTCACTAAATGACTGTAATATTTCATCATCTGAACGAGCACGATCGCTATCAAAAAGCTCAACCTTATGGCAGATGGTATTTATTCTTTGATTTCCTTCTGGAATAGTTCCCTCATAAATTGAGAGTACAGGCCGGAACATACCTTTGTTATACTGCCATGGATCTGCACCAGAAAGTACGGCGCTAACATAGTTACCCTGCTCGAAAGTGGTTGCAAGTTCATCCCCATCTTTTATTCCAAGAAGGGAGCATGCCATCTTAAGAGCAGTGGTGCCATTGGTTTCGAGTATAACATCGTAATCGCTATTGAGACCCATCATAGCAAGTGTATTTTTCCTGCATGCTGATGTTACTTCCAAATATAAGCGATTAAGTTCAAGAGCATTTTCACCATTTGTTACTCTGGAGTGTAGTGAACTTAGTTTTTCGTAAACTGATTCACCATAGGAAACAATATCTGCTGTTGGAAGACCTATGGTTGCTCCACCAAACCATCCAAGCTGCTTTGATTCCCATACTTGCCTTGGATGGAGTCCTTTTGAATCCGGAGGGGATCCCCATAATGAGCGGTCAAACTGGCATAGCTCTTTTTTAACCTTATTTGGATCGAATATCGCTCCAGTCCGGGCACTGTGAGATATTACAAAACTCCCGCACATGGTGAGGGACTTTAATTAGTGACCAAGCCGATGGCTTGGAAGATTAGGCTCACGCTAGCAACTTCCCGGAATAGATTGCTAGCTAGTTTCATGGTTTATTTCCCACAACCATTATTTATAAAGAAGTGTAACAAAATGGATGCGAGAAAGGAGTAAAAGTAAAACAAAGAGAAATAGTAAAAGAAATAGTAAAAAAGCTAGAGAAAGGAAGGGGGTAGAAATTAGATTATGGGACGTTTAGACAATTCGGCAGGTAATGAAAGACGTTCAAATGGCTTATTAGAATTTGCTAATTCGACAATTTCAACAAGTTCTTCTAATTTCATGTCTTTTTTCTCATCACTTAGCCTGATATTGACTGAAAGCAAACTGGTTTCTATTTCTTTGTCCCCTATTACAACAATAAATGGAACCCAGTCTTTCTGACCATCGCGAATTTTCTTACCAAGTGGTTCATCCCTATCATCAATGTCAACCCTAACTTTTTTAGCTCCGAGTTGTTTGATTATTTTGTTACCGTGTTCTTTGTGTTTATCACTTACAGGAATTATACGAATCTGGGTTGGTGAAAGCCAAAGAGGAAAGGATGCTTTTTTACCTTCTGCCATTTTCATTGCTTGTGCTTCAAGAATGGCATAGATTACACGCTCTAAACTTCCACTTATGGAAGCATGAAGTATGTATGGTCGCTTCTTGCTCCCATCATGATCAACAAAGTTTATATCATATGTATCAGCATTTTCAACATCGATCTGAACGGTTGTAAGTGCACTTGCCTTGTCCATACTATCAATAAAATTGAACTCGAATTTTGTAATGAAATAGGCGTAGCGTTCTTTAAACAACTCAACGAGGATTGGTTTGCCGCCTTTTTTTACAAGACCGATATACCACTCCTTGTTTTCATTAAAGAAATCATCTTGAACCCTAAATGCGATTTCAGTCTCTAGTTGCATCATTTTATTCCATTCCAAACCCAGATCGTATTGTCTTTCGAATTCTAAACGACCCATTTCAAGATCTGCAACCATGGTGTGCATATCAGGCATAGTAAATGCACGTAGTCTCTTTAGACCAGCAAGTTCTCCCGATTTTTCACGCCTGAAACTGTACCTAGTTAGCTCAAAGAGCTTGAGGGGAAGGTGCTTATAAGAGAAAACCATATCGTGAGCAATAAGGAATTGCCCAAAACACGCTGCAAATCTTAGGAAGAATTTCTTCTCATCACTTATAACTACGTATTGACGAGCTGGGAAGCGATCGAGGTATTTTTTGAGTGATGGGTGCTCGTAATCGTACATCAGAGGTGTTTCAACTTCAAGTGCTCCGTAATCGACACAACAGTCGGTAACTGCCCGTTCCATGATTTTCTTGATTAATCTGCCTTTTGGAAGCAGCCTAAAGTTACCAGAATCTGAACCAGGTTCATAGTCTATGAGCGAATGCTCTTTCATTATTTTAATGTGAGGTGGTTCTTTTTCGTATACCCGAACCTTTTTTGTTTCGTATGTAGCAAGTTTTTTAAGACCGGAGTATTGACCATAGTTAAATTTGTCGACTTCGTGGAGTTTGCCTTCAAGATCCATGATATAGAACCTGGATTTTAGTTGGTTTTCCTGTTGAAGACTTTTTGAAACAATTTCTAATTCACTTGCTTTTACTGATGGTTCGGACTTAGCCGCTGCATCTTTCGATGGTCCGGATGGACTTGCACTTAATTGGCGTGAAAGTTCTGATAGTGGATGACCTTTGGATTTAATGTTAAAAGACTTGTACCAACCAAATGGCGAGTGGTCGCAGGAAAATTCGCGCTCTTTAAGTAATTCCTCAGTTTTCAAGATTATATCTTGGGCAACTTTTGGAGAGGATGGATTTGAGGTTAGATGTACCCAAGGATGGATAAGAATATTTTTACATTTTACCTGATTTGCAACTGATAGGATTTCTTCGGTAAGCTTGAGTGCGGTTTCCGAAACATTCTCATCGCCTTTTTCAACTGCGGTAAAAATAACAAGAACTTCGTCAAATCTTCTTGGCCATTTTCCACTAAGTGTTTCTGGCTGCTTAATTGCTGCCTTTTTGACTTCTACCTCTATAAAATCCGAATGTACTGCAAGAATCCTCATATTAATCCCAAACCAGGTAAAATTAATTCCAGTGAAAACTGATTGGAATTAAGAATAGTATGACGCTTTTTTAACCGCGTAGGTTTCTAAACACCCGACCATATTATACCTCAATCTAATTCATAGCCTTAACATTTTCATAGCTCTAAAATTTCTATTGAGTTTCATTGATAAACCAGTGTAACAGAAAATTAACTTTTATTTGATGCGCCATCGGAACGGATGTAGCTAAAGACTTTATGATCTTTGAAGATTTTTACATAATTTTTTATGAACGTAAGAAATAGTACTGGTCTATCCAGAACCAATGCAGAACCTCTGCGTTTAGTAACAAAGCCAAGCCTTAGGAGCATCATATCATCTTGCTTGGAGGTATGGCCAATTGAGACTATCCCGCGTTCATCGATGGAACCTGCACCATCGAACATCCCTGCAAGGTAGCTGGCAGCGTATTCATTTAGATATTTAAAACGTTCAAGCTGCTCTTGTTCGATTTCCTGGAAAAACTTCCGATATGCGGTGTGGTAGAGATAAACACGATCATCCGATGATAGAATCTTTTCTGGTACTGAGATATTGAGATCGAGAATGGTTTTTGAAAATACGCTCAAGATGGATGAATCACCCTTAACGCCAAGACCTTCGGAACAGCGAGTCTTCCTCCAGAGGCCAATAAGGTAGGAAATTTCTGGAGTAAGCTTAATTTTCATAAAAATCAGCTTAGGATTTTATTTTTTCAGATTTTTCTTGTTGAATTTTTTCCTCGAATTTCACGACTTTTTTTCTTGGGATTCCCACATCAATTCTGCGTGAACCCGAGATAAATTCATTTATCTCTTCTGCAAGAAGTTCATCAACCTGTGCCGAGAACCATCTTGTAGTTTTAGTAGATACATAGGCATTCTTGAAGATCTCTTGCATTTCCTTACGCTCAGTTGGGGTAAATGGATCTTTATTATCACTTATTTTTGCTTCGGCATTTTGAAGTAGCTCGCCAAAACGTTCGACATCTTTTTCACTAGCTCCTCCGGCATTTAGGGAGGTTAGGATACCTTTTGCCAGTATGGTGTTTCTTTTTCCAGTCCTTGCAAGGAGATTATCGAGCTTCTTAAGGTCTTTTTCAGGAAGACCGCCATTTTTGGCAGAGTCGATCACTCTTCTTGCGAATTGAAAAAAGCCACCAATAAATCGCATACTTATCTCAGTGCCGCACAAGATTAATAAATAAATTGGACAGAGCCCCGAACCAGGCGGGGATACGGATTGGGTTTTAAAACTTAGAGCGAGATAGACATTTATGAAGTACCAAGTGGACGTGGGTAAAGTAAAAAAAATCCAGAGTGGCATTTGGGATAAGATAAAGGGCACATATTCATTCAGAAAAGGTTATGGGGAGGCAATACCGGTATTTGGACACTACGGGGGGCTCTTTAAGTGCGGTGACCAGACTTTGGTAATGCACACCGATGGAGTAGGAACAAAGGTGTTACTTGCGCAGGAAATGGGGGTCTATAATACAGTTGGAATTGATGCAGTTGCAATGTCAGTAAATGACATACTTTGTATGGGTGCAGAGCCCCTGGTTGGTGTCGATTATATCGCTTTGGCTAAAGAAGATGATGAATTAATAGCGCAAATAATGGACGGATTAGTTCGAGGTGCTGAAGATAGCGGATGTGCGATAATCGGTGGCGAAACCGCGATAGCACCCGATATAATAAAGGGAGGAAAAAAACCTTTTGATCTTGCATTTACCGTAGTTGGAAGAGTAAAAAAGCTAATTTTAGGGAATGAAATCGTAAAAAATGATGTCATAGTTGGACTTGAAAGTTCAGGTTTGCATTCAAACGGGTTTACTCTTGCAAGAAAAGCCCTGGACACAAAAAAGTGGGGGGCTGAGATGCTTGCTCCTACGAGGATATATGCAAACACTATAATGGAAATTATAGGTGCTTGTGATGTTCATGGTATTGCCCACATAACAGGTGGTGGATTCTCAAAACTCACCAGACTAAATAAAGAAGTTGGTTATAAGCTCGATAAGATGCCAGAACCAAAACCTATTTTCAAAGCATTGGCTGAGGAAGTAGGAGATTTTGCTGAGATGCACAAAACTTTCAATATGGGAATCGGTATGTGTATAATTTTACCCGAAGATAGGGTGGATACTGTACTGAATATCGCCAAGAAACACAGTGTGGAAGCAAACATAATAGGAAAGATAACTGAAAAGAGAGGTGTTTGGATAAATGAAGGGAGAAAAGAAATCGACATTTCTATTTAGATTTGCAGGAATATTTTTAGTTCTCTTGATTCTTTTTGGGTGTACTAGTGCGCCAGAGAACGTAACTGCGCAAAAGAATAATGTGAGCCAAAATCAGGAAAAAGAATCCGGACCAGAAACAAAACCTGTAGTTACGGGTGATGGAGTAATAGTTAATGTTGGAGATGGAATTGATGACTCGAATACCCCCCAAAAGCCCGCCACCTCACAAACAGACTGCGCTACCTTAACTCCAAGTTGTGGTTCCTGTCTTTCAAAGCCAGGTTGTGGTTGGTGCAAAAGCAGTAACTCTTGTTTATATGGGGACAGTAATGGCCCTAAAGTAAGTTCCTGTCAGGCTGCAGACTGGACAGTAACCACTCAAGGATGTAGTCTTGAAGCAAACGGAAAGAGTTGCTCCGACCAATATAATTGCGCTTCTTGCCTTAGCGGTAGCGGGTGTAAGTGGTGCATAGCAGGCACAACATGTGTTAGTAGTGATTCTAAAGATAGCTGCACCGGAGGATGGCTAAATCAGTCCTATCAGTGCAATTATGCATCACGATAATTCCGCAATGCCCCTAACACCATCCCAAGTTTTCTTCCATTTTTTTATGTTGATTCTTTTTTTGAAAAATGGTGCATTTGCAACAAATGTTTCCCCTTCACCGCCTTCAAGGAAAGGATGGATGTTTGGGATTTTTGCATCTTTTAGTTTTTGAAGGGGCTCGCCAAGAAAATCAGCAGTGAGTCCTTCAGCTGAGACAGCAGTAACATAAATTTCGAAATACTCCAGCATTTCCTTAATCAAAGAATCATCAAGATCTTTGTGCCAAAGCGGTGCATAGGTTGGAACCTGCAATTCTTCCCCAATTGAATCGATTCGCCTTCTTTGGTATTCGCTGGCTATTGCTCCGGCAACAATACCTTCAACTTTAAGTTCTTTGAAAACTTCGATTAGTCTCTCGCGCCAGTTTTCTTCAGTGGTTTCAACAAAAACCTGTTTTAAACCCAACGATTTAGCCTGTTTTTTTGTTTGATCGATATTTGGATGATGGAACATTAGAGAGTATTCTGGAGGTTTAACAGTAACTAAAACTGGTTCAAACCCATGGGTAAGCGCCCAGAAAGTAGCGAATACTGAATCTTTACCACCGGAAAAAAGAATTCCAACGCGCATGAAACCAGCTTATTTTGATTTAAGTTCGACAATTAAATCCAGTATATCAGAGGAATTAGTGTATGCATTCACATCAAGTTTTCCATTCCCATAGACACCTGGGATCAGTTCACTATCACGGCTAAGAAAACCCACATAGGATGAAGTTTTTCTTGATAAGCAGCGGGCATCAGTTGTAGAGGGTTTACCGTGTGGAAGGATGAATTTCTTATCATATTTTTGCCAGCTTCCGGATTTTTCAGGAAAGTCAGTAAAAACAACTGGTGAACAATCGGTTATGATTGTATGTTCTCCTTCTTTTTTAAAGTTCTGGGATTTTAGATCAGTTGCTGCAATTACGATATTTTTATGGCCTACAAATTCTTTCGGAACAGGAAAAATCAGGGTGCCTAAAGGATCGTCAAAAACTATTTCTTTTTGAAGAGGAAGTGATGGTGCATCATAGGCAACTATAGCATCAGTGGGAAACGGATTTGATGGTAGGCAATCTGTCCATATATTGGAGGTGAGTAGATAGTCAGCAACTGATGGACGTAGCAGTCTTGCAGATGAATTATTTTGCTTATTGAAATCTTCGATAACGCGATAGACATCAGGAACAAAAAAAGAAGGTGGTCTTGGCAGTATGGCAATTTCAATGGAAGATGAATGGTATTCGAATTTGAATGTTTTCATAAACTCCATTAAGGTCTTTGATTATATTAATATTTCGACACTACAAATTTTTTGACGATTTCAAAATCATATAAACCGAATCATAATAATGACCTTTATGTTTTATCCATTTTGGAAATCTCGCAAATTCCCTAAAGCCAACTTTTGTGTATAGGTTTTGGGCGACTTTATTTTGCTCAAATACAGTAAGGTAGATGGTCTTAGGTTTGAGTTTTTTCTTTGTTAAAGTAATTATAGACCTAAGAAGCTTTTCGCCCAAACCTTTTCCCCTGTAGGGTTTCAAAATTGCAATTCCAATACAAACATTTTCACTTTCTTTAAAGCGGGCTCTTCGGGCATCGGCAACTGCAGCAAGTTTTCCCCCATCCCAAACTGCCAAGCATAGTTCGTTGCCCTTTCTTATAGCAGCGATTTTATCTTTTAGCCATTGTTTTTCTTCCTTGAGTGTTGGTTTTTTGTCTACAAGAAGATAAGCACCTTGATCAATAAGTTCACAGATAAAATTGCGAAAAGCACTTGGGTTTTTTGAATCAAGCTTTTTAAGTGTGGAAATTTTATACATAGATATTTACTAAAATGAGATTTTATATTTATTGATGTGGGTAATTGGATATGATAAAAACAGTAATTTTCGATTTAGATGGTACACTCTATCGCGGAAAAACTGTGATAGCTGGTGCGGTAGAAAAAGTTGGGGAACTTCGTTCAAAAGGCATTAGAGTTCTTTTTTTTACAAATGCAGCTACTAGAAGCAGAAAGGGAGTTGCTGAGAAGCTTTTGGGAATGGGATTTGAGGTTAAAGGTGATGAAATTTACTGCGGCTCTTATGTAGTTGCCCACTATGTAAGAGAAAAGTACAAGGGTAAGAGTGTTATGATTATTGGTGAGGATGGATTTAGAGAAGAAATAGAGATGGCAGGAATTAAAATTTCAGAAAAACCTGGAATAGTGGTTGTTGGACTTGACCGGGAATTGACATATGAGAAGCTTTGCAACGCCCATAAGGCCTTGATGGCAGGTGCTTTACTTATTGCTTCAAACAAAGACCATACTTACCCTACAGAAAATGGTTCTCTTCCCGGATCGGGCTCAATAGTGAGCGCAATTGAGTATGCAGGTGAGGTTCAGGCACAGACAATAGGAAAACCAAACCCTTATGCTTTTGAACTTATAAAAAAAGATTTTAAACTAAAAAATAGCGAAGTGATGATGGTAGGGGACAGACTAAATACCGATATATTGTTTGCAAAAAATGCAGGTATAAAATCAACTTTGGTATTGAGCGGGAGCACAAATAAGGAGCATTTGAAAAATAGTCAGATTAAACCTGATTATGTGACTAAATCAATTAGAGATTTGACACTTTCTTTGTAAGGGCCAAACCAAAAGCCAAGGGTCTTACTAACTAAATCGGCAAGATCATAATCTCCAGCTCGGGTTGGCAAACTCACGCACCGTATTGCTTTGGCTAATAGTGGGTCATCTATGATCATTGAACTAAGCAACTCGCTATAGTTAAAATCATAAAATGCACCAACTTCACAAACAAACAAGCAATTGGCAATTTTTAGAACATCAGAAAGAGGGTTATATCGCACAGAGGAAGTTTCATGTAGGCCATCTTGCTCATAATCGAACTCATCTTCCATAAGAACATCTTCTGCATCCCCATCAGTAAAATGCACCACAAATAGGTTATAATCTGATACAGAATATTCGTTAGCAATTTTTTTTACACGAGCTAACCCAGAATTCATACTCGTTCCTCCCCCTGCATCAACTTCATAGAATTTGTCACGATCAACTTCCCTTGCATGAAAATCGTAATCAACATATCTCGATACTACCTTGTGGTAATGTTTACTTACCCAGGCATCAGTCCACCAGCAAATTTGCTTAAAATAATTTATTACATCGTAGGTGGAACCAGATACATCCTTTACATATATTACTACGGCATTAGCTCTAGGTATTTGTATGGATTTTGGTGCCCGATAACGAAAGTCACCAGCTTCCGGAACTACCACTTGCCCAGGAACATAACCGGGGTTTGCAACTCCTCTTTTTAAGGATTCTAGAAAAGTTCTTCTTTGATGAACAAGACCACGTGGACCCACCTTAGCACGGCTAAGATATCTTTGTGCAGCAACTTGAATTGATCCGCCTTCAAAAGTTTCCCTAAGATTAGGTAGTTTAAGTTGCTTCTCCAGAAAGTCTGCTGCATCCTCTCTTGTAAATTCAATATAGCTGTGATCACGACTGCCATGTCCATGACCACCTCGGCCAGTTTTTCCATCATTAGCCAGATCTAATGGGTCACCAACGTTTCCGTTTCCCTGCCCCACACCCTGCTTTGAATCTTGAGAAGCAATTTGCCCATAGCGCCCTCTTGGCCTATCATCATGCATAAAACGAGGTAGTTCAATTTCTGGAAGTGGAATTCTAAGTGCTTCCCTTCCTTTTGGCACATTTAATGTTCCTCGTGTTAAATGACCGTGTAATATTTGATCTTTAGACCCTCGAGTTTTCTCATGAAAACGTCTGAGATCTGCATCTATCTTAAGGCCCATGAAAAAATAGTGTAAAAAAAGGTTTAAAAATGGTGTATAAAAAAATAAATTTGTGACTTATTCATCCATTATATCTCTTAGTGCATCACTTGGAATTTCAGGTGAAAACAGACTTTCATCAATATTCACAACATCTGCAGAAGAACTATCCTGAACTGGAGTAGATGGTTCACCGACAATACCATAGGTAATTTGAAGCGAACTTCCGCACCTGCACCGGCCTGAAAAGTTAACTTCTTTTATATCCATCTCGCTAGATACTGCGAGGGTGGATTCGTTTCCGCAGTTATTACATTTTATCGATTTTCGCAGGTCAGTCATCTTGATCACCGCACCATTATTCACATAAGACTTATATAATTACCCTCTTCTCGCTCACGATCTCATTTAGCCTCTGATCGTGGGGATGTGAGGGTAGTTTTTCTACAACCTGGAAATCGTAGCAGATTCCTACACGGTAAGCGGATGATTTTGAAAGATAGCGATCGTAGTAGCCTTTACCATAACCTAGCCTATGCATGCAAAGACCAAATGATATTCCAGGAACAATGATAACTTCGGGTTCTATTGGTTTTGATTCGGGTGGTTCGAGAATACCGTATTTACCTTCATGCAAGTCAGCAAACGAGTGGAATGGATGAAACTCAAGTTCTTTTTTTGTTATTGGAAGGAGAACTTCTTTACCAGCAGATTTTGCCTGGTAGATCATCATTCTTGTATCCACTTCGTTGCCTTTTGGCATGTAGAATGCGATTTTTTTTGATTGGATAACCATTGGCCTGGAAAAGAGGCGTTCGAGAATTTTGGTGCTTAAGGAAGATACATTCTCGCTCGAAAGTGAATCACGGATTTTTAGGATTTTCCTACGTAATGTTGCTTTATTTTCCATGATTAGCATAAGGCTCGAAGGATTAAAAAGTGCAGATGAGAGTGCTAAGATATTGGTTTGCATATGATTATGGGATCAGATATGGAATCTACAATAAAATATATTTTTGAAGCTGGCATGCTTAAGCGAGTGGCCAGAAGCGGATGGTGGACAGAGAGTATAAACCACCCCGAAAGTGTTGCAGACCATACATTTAGAACAGCAATTATTGCATTTATACTAGCAAAGATGGAAGGATTTGATGATGAGCGTGCGAATAAGATATGCACTGCGGCAGTTTTCCATGATATACATGAAGCTAGACTTTCTGATCTTCATAAGATAGCAAGTTTTTATGTAAAGGATAAGGAAAAAATTGAAAAAGAAATTGAAAAGGATCAAATTAGAAAGATCGAACCAAAACTAGCACAGGCTATTGTTAGGGTATTTGGCCTGAAAGGAAAAGAACTTGATGTGCTTAAGGATGCAGATTATCTGGAATGTGCATTCCAGGCAAAAGAATATTCGGATATAGGTTATGATACTTCTAAATGGATAGACAATGCTCAGAAAAAACTTACTACAAAAAGTGCAAAGGAATTGATAAAGAAACTTAAATCCATGAAGTCTGGCCAGTGGAGAGATGAGTTGAGGAAATCGGTTTAGGACCAGGCATTCCAAAATTTGGTGGGATAATATATAAATTCATCCCACCATAACTTATTTGGTGGGAAAATGACTTACACTTCAGTTGATGAGAAAGCAAGGATTTGCCTTACAAAAGAGATAGTGGACAAGTACGGGAAAAGATTTGTCATAGTGCCTGCCAAGGGGGAGATAATTCTTATTCCTGTTTCTGATGATCCAATAAAAGCGCTTCAGGAGGAAGGCAAAAAGATACCGGCTCACCTGACAATTGCGGAAATAAAAAGAATGGCGAGGCAGGCTGCAAAGAAAGAAATTTACGAAGAACTTGCAAAGTGATTGCATGCCATACGTTGATGCTGATTTCCTTCTTGCCATAATAAAAGAGAAGGACTGGTTAAAGAGCAAGGCACTAAAAATATATGAAGAGCATAAAGGTAACCTGTGGACAAGTGGACATACTATAGCAGAAATTCTTCTGATATCTGAAGAAATGGGATTGGATCCGGAAAAGATAATAGTACACATTTATAGAATTGTGAATGTTCATGGGTTGGAAGAAACAACCGCTCTTTTGGTTTCGCATTATTTAAAGGAGGGCAAACTAACTGCTTTTGATGCTTTTCACGCAGCTTATGCCCAAGATGACCGGATAATAAGTTCTGATAAAGCGTACGATCGTATAGGTCTTCAAAGAATAAAGTTAGAGGAATAAAATGGGCGTAACTGAAAAACTCAAAGAATTGGAAGACGAGCTTGCGCGAACGCAAAAAAACAAGGCTACTGAGTACCACATAGGTATTGTCAAATCCAAGATAGCCCAGCTCAGAAGGGAACTTATCAGCCCGAAAAAACATGGTACAAGTGCAGGCGGCTTTGATGTTAAAAAAAGTGGCGATGCTACAGTTGCAATGATAGGCCTGCCCAGCGTAGGTAAGAGTACTTTAATGAACAAACTAACCAATGCAGAATCAAAAATTGCCGCTTATGCTTTTACTACCTTAAAGTGCATCCCTGGGATAATGGAATATAATGACACCAAAATACAGGTGCTGGATCTTCCTGGAATTATTGAAGGTGCCAAAGATGGACGGGGACGTGGAAGAGAGGTTATTGCAGTTGCTAGAAATGCAGACCTGATACTGATAATGGTAGAAGGAGCTAACCCCAGACAAAATAGGATAATAGAAACCGAACTTTACGGTTTTGGAATACGTATAAACAGCCAACCGCCAGAAGTTTCAATAGCTAAAATGATAAGGGGTGGAGTAACAATAAACTCAACCGTACCACTAACTAAAATTACACAAAAAGGGATACTTGCAGCACTCAATCAGTATAGTATTTTCAATGCGAATGTAGTGTTGCATAGGGACATAACAATAGATGAGTTCATAGATGCCCTTGAGGCAAACAGGGCCTATATTCCTGCGTTGTATATACTTACCAAAGTAGACCTGATAAAAGAATTACCCAAACTTGCATTCGACTATGTGCCAATTTCAGTAGGCGATTTGAAAAGCATGGATAAACTCAAGAAGGAGATATATGAGAGGCTCGAACTAATACGCA
>JAHFFJ010000002.1:0-23437 GCA_023248035.1 Microcaldota archaeon | reverse complement strand
GAGGAGAAGAGGCAGACCTTAACGAGCCTTTGGTAGTCAGAAGAGGGATAACTGTAGCTGAAGCTTGTGAAAAACTTCATCGTGATTTGAAAAAGGAATTTCGATATGCGCTTATTTGGGGTAAAAGTGTGAAGCATCAGCCCCAGAGAGTTGGGCTCAATCACGTTATGGGTGAAGGAGATATCATACAGATAATAAAGAGGCAAGGATAGTGGAAAGGGATAGAAAAGAGTTAAAATATCCAAGCGAGAAAACTGATTTAGGTGAAATTATGACTTTTGAAAAACGAACTGCAATAGATTTTGTGCATGTTAAGCCTTCTGTAATGAAGATGGTTGGAATAAGCGAACTAACTATGAGCGAGCATTTCAAGCTCTACAATGGTTATGTGAACAAGTACAACGAATGTATGGAAAAGATAGCAGGACTTTCCAATGATGGAGTGAAGGCAGGCCAGATAACCTATAGCGACATACGCTCACTTAAGATGGGGTTATCCTTTGGTTTGGGTGGGATGATTAACCACGAGGTATATTTCCATAACCTAGGAGGTAGTGGTGGAAAACCATCAGGAGCATTGCTTAGCCAGATAGAGAAGGACTTTGGTTCCTATGAAAGATTCGAAGCAGAATTTAGGGGAACTGCAATGGCAGCACGGGGATGGGCTTTCTTATGTTACCAGTATGACCTTAAGAGGCTAATAATAGTAATTGGGGATGATCAGTCAACTTTCCCGCCACAAAATTCAAAATTGCTCCTTGCCTGCGATGTCTATGAACATGCTTATTACATAGACCATAAAACTGCCAGGGCAGCTTATCTTGATGCATTCTTCAAAAATGTAGATTGGACGGATGTTGAAGGAAGATTGAAATAATTTTTTTCTTTTATAATCAACTGGATCCTGAACCCGGCTTATAGACACACTACCTTTATCCTATTTAAAACTTAAAGACGGGGTATCACTATGCCAACTAAAGAGGAAATAGAAAAAGTCATTAAATGGTGTGAGGACACTAAAACAGAGCGACAAAGAATATACATAATAGAAAGAAATCCTTTTCGTGATGATATAGACTGGCTTAGAAGATTTCCACTTATTGAAATAGACAGGCCAAAAGAGATTGCATCAAAAAACAATCTAGTTTATGATTCAACAACCAAGCAGCTTTGGCAGTTTATGAATGGGGACTGGAGAAGAATAGATGTTGATATGAGGATAACCTAGGTCATACGATGAAATTCCGATTAATTAAAAAACGAGTTTGAGAGAGTTTGACTATGCAGCAAACAATGATGGGGCAGAAAGTAGCAGCTTACTTGAACATTGCCCAAAAGAGCGAGCACTTGTGGAATAGTGTAATAGTGTTCTTAGGGACACTAATTTTGTTGGGGACAATTCAGTTTTATCCAATTTACCTCGTTTTTATACTTGCTGCACTTTGCGGGTTAGTGGCTTTCAAAAAGCCGCCAATTGGCCTCATAGCTGGAGTGTTGCTGGGCTTTCCTGCAGTGATTTACCAGTCTAGTATATTTGGCTGGATTTACATCCTAATAATAGTTGCAGTGCTTTTCGAAGCTTTCGATAACTGGATGATAATATCAGTATTGGAGATACTAATATTGTCCCCATTTGCATTTGGTGGGCTTCCGATTGCGGGATGGATCACAATAGCCGGCATGACGATAGGAACACTTTTATTTGGTTCTAAAAAAAGCCTGATGATTGCACTCCCATCAGTAGTTATGATAATGTTATTATCTTCGGTTTGGCTAGTGCAAACTGCATATATGCCAATCAAGATTGGCCTTTATGAAGCTAAATCGGAACTCCAGTTTAGTAAAAATGCCTTAGATGTCGGAGCTATTGGAAGCGAGATAAATAATGCTATTGGTAAGTTTTTTGACTTTAATAATTTTACAAGAATTTGGGAATCGTTAGGATGGATTTCCAATAATATTATCCTGCTCGTAACCCAAGATTCGTTAATAGCGCAGGTAGTTACATGGGGAATTGTGCTCTATGTTGTTGGCTATTTATCTGGAAGGATAAAAAGCCGGCCGCAGCTGATTTCTTCTTTGGCACTCTTGGTAGTTATAGTTGCTTATTATGAAATAGGAGTTTTTTATGGTGGTGAACTTAGGATTGAATTTGTAGGTGGTGTGGTTGCTACGATTGTTTTACTTGGAGTGCTCGAACATTTCGGAGTACACATAAGCCGTGAATCTGAAATTGGCCGAAAGGAAAAAATGAAATCTTATGGGAAATTTGGAATGAGTGATGTTTCCCTCAAGGGTGACGAGAAATCCATGGCCGATGTTGGTGGTTATGAAGATGTCAAAACCGAACTAAGGGACGCAATAATAATGCCCCTTGAGAAAAAAGAAATCGCTTACACATACGGGATAAAACCTCCTGCAGGCATACTTTTATTTGGCCCGCCAGGAACTGGAAAAACCATGCTGATGAGAGCTCTTGCAAAAGAGCTTAAATATAATTTTATAGAGGTTCGCTGCTCTCAAATATTATCACAATGGTATGGCGAATCTGAAAAAAATCTGGCTGAAGTTTTTGCCAATGCAAGAAAAAATGCACCCACAGTACTTTTCTTTGATGAGATGGACAGTATAGGAAAGAAACGAAATTCTGAGAGCCTAGATGAAGTCGGACCACGGGTATTAAGCACCTTGCTCCAGGAGATGGATGGTGCAACAAAGGGTAAAGGAACGGTAATGGTGATAGGAGCTACCAACCTGCCTTCGGAACTTGATCCTGCACTTATGAGGCCAGGAAGATTTGATAAGATAATTTACATGCACCTGCCTGATCCTCAGGCTAGAAGAGCTATATTGGAAGTGCATTTGAATAGGTTGCCAGTTGGGGATGATGTGAATATAGAAAAAATAGTTAGAAAGACCGAAAGATTTTCCGGAGCGGACATAAAAAATATAGTTGTAGAAGCCAAAAGGCTTGCTGCAAAAGAAGCCACATCGAAAGGCCGGGTGGTACCGATTTCTATGGCGCACTTCATGCAGGTACTCGATCATGTTAAACCAAGCACAGGAATTGCACAAATTGAAGGGTATGAGCAGTTCAGACTTGATTTTGAAAGGCGCGTAGGAGGAGAGAAAAAAGTTGAGGATGATAATGAGGTTGTTAGGTGGGAGGATGTTGCAGGCCTTAATCAGGTTAAAACCGCCCTTCTTGAAGCAATAGAACTCCCCCTTCTTCATGAAAAAGAGATGAAAGAACTTAAGGTCAAACCAAGCAAAGGCATACTTTTATTTGGCCCGCCAGGAACTGGTAAGACACTTATAGTGAGGGCAGCTGCCAATGAACTTAAGGCCTCGTTCCAGATTTTAAGTGCAGCAGAAGTTATGAAGCATGGATATGGGCAGGCAGTAGTGGTGATAAAAGAAACGTTCAATCGGGCACGTGAAAATGCACCAGGAATAATTTTTGTTGATGAAATTGAAACATTCGCACCAGCACGTGGTTCTGGCGGAAATTCAGAAATTTTAGGCCAATTTTTAACCGAAATGGATGGGGTTAAGGGTCAGCAGGGTGTGGTTGTTATAGCTGCTACAAATAAACCTTCCATGATGGATCCTGCCATAATGCGACCGGGGCGTTTTGACAAGATATTTTACATACCCCCGCCAGAAAGAAATGACAGAGCGGAAATGTTCCGAATCAATCTTGGCCAGTTTGCTGACTCTGTCGATATTGAAGTGCTTGCCAATGCCACTCCGAGCTTTAGTGGTGCAGATATAGCATCAGTTTGCCAGGAATTAAAGATGGGGGCATTAAGGAAGAAAATAGCAAAGAAGGAGTTCAAAGCCACTACGGATTATATAATGTCAATTATAAAGGGCAGGAAACCTTCGATAACCTTACAGACACTAGATGAATGTAAAAACTTCCTAGCTGCTTATGGTGAACGCGGCTCGAGTAAGAGAGATGATAATGAAGATAGGCATTATCGCTGATATTCCATAATAAAATAGTTACAAGTTTTTCCATCTTTTTCTAATTTGATTTTTTTCAGAATATTAAAACCAGTAAAATCATTAGCTAATAACTCAGAGTTTTCCATAGCTATCATTGCAAGCCCACCTGGTTTTAAGCAACGCAAAATTTCGTTTCTATAGGTTTCCTTCTCTTCCTTTTTAGCAGATTTATAGCAGGATAAATCAAATACAAAATCTAGAAATGACTCTTCAAAAAGCCAAAAATCAGTTGGACTAAATGAATATGCCTTGACACCATGAAGATCAAGATCTCCGAGTAAAGACGGGTCACGATCAACAGCATAAACATCGAAACCACATTGGACGAAAAAAATAGCATCCCCACCATGTCCGCAGCAAATATCTGCCAAATGGCCGCTATTAATACCCCGTGATTTAAGAAATTCATGGAAAAATAGTGCTGCTTCACTGGGCTTGCAATCAGTTTTCTTTTTTATCCTTTCATCATGGTTTTTTGCCCATGGAAGGTCGGGTGATTCTGTCATTAGTACGGTTATCAAATTGATTAATAAAAAGGCAATTATCAAAATTTGTGAAACTTTATTAAACATTAATATACACAAAATGGCTAGGTGTTTGAATATGGTAACAGTTACTACAAGAGGCAAAGAAAGGACAATTGCTATGCCAAGAGCAGCAAGTTTCGCAGAGTTTCATGGTATAGGCAATAAGAAAGCAAATGTGGATTTATGTTTGATGGAAGCTGCATTCAATGCAATTTCAAAAGGAAATTGTGATGAACTAGCTAGAATACTGGCCTTAGGAACTAATCCCAATAGTAGGGATAATGATGGTTGGACACTTCTTATGGAAGCAACAGTGATGCGGAATTGTGATATGGTGAAAATCCTTCTTTCCAGAGGTGCAGATTTTGATCTAGTATCGAGGAGTGGATTGGATGTTTTTCGGATAGCAGAACTAAATGGATATGTGGATATAACTAGAGAATTAAAACGTATTGAAGATGAGAGGTATGCCCACATATTCCCAATATTGTATTAGCTTTTTTGTATTAGCTTTTATTAATTTCTCAATTAATTTCTATTTTTTCTTGCTTGAAACTGGATTTAAAAAAATTAGATAAAAAATTAAATAATATTCAGGCTCTTGGCAACCAGGATGCTTGCAAAAACAAGTGAAACAGTGTTCACTACTTTTATCAGAGCATTAAGTGCTGGACCTGCAGTATCCTTGAGCGGATCACCAACAGTATCACCAACTACTGCTGCCTTATGAGTCTCACTTCCTTTACCGCCAAAGTTGCCTTGCTCGATGTATTTCTTTGAATTGTCCCATACTGCCCCGGCAGTTGTCATGGTAAGTGCAAGCATGAACCCGCTCACTATTACTCCTGCGAGTAAGCCACCTAAAGCAGCAACACCAAACAGGAAACCTACAGCAAGCGGAGTGAGAACTGCAACAGCACCTGGCAATGCAAGTTCACGAAGAGCGGTTTTTGTTGAAATATCAACGCATTTGGCATAGTCTGCGCGGCCTTTACCTTCCATAAGGCCTTTTATCTCCCTAAATTGCCTTCTAACCTCTTCGACAATTTCGAATGCAGCTCTTCCTACTGCAAGCATGAGCATGCTTGAGAAAATAAATGGGAGAAGTGCACCGATAAACAAACCAATCACCACTGGTGTGGATAAAAGATTGATCGAAACGAGCTGGGTTTCTTCTGCATAAGCAACAAAAAGAGCGAGAGCACCAAGTGCTGCACCACCTATTGCATAGCCTTTAGTGGTAGCTTTTGTGGTGTTACCAACTGCATCGAGTGCATCTGTAACTTTTCTTACTTTTTCTGGAAGACCTGCCATTTCCGCAATGCCACCAGCGTTATCAGTTATAGGCCCATAGGCATCTATTGCGATCACAATTGCACTTAGTGAAAGCATGGATGCTGCAGCAAGACCAACACCATAAAGACCAGCAACCTTGAACGATAGTACGATAGCGAATAGTATTACCAAGGTAGGAAGAACGGTAGATTCCATACCCAAGGCAAGCCCGGAAATAATGTTGGTACCTGCACCAGTGGTTGCTGCATTTGCAACTGAACGCACAGGCTTGTAGTCGGTAGAAGTGTAGTATTCACTTATGATAAATAGCAATACTGTGACAACCACGCCCATTATCACACTCACAAAAAGTGCCATAAAGGAGAGAGGGAGTGTTGGGATATCGGATAGATATAAGTATGAAGATACGATCATGATCAGGGCACTGACGATAAGACCTTTGTAGAATGCAGGCATGATTTTACCGTCATTACCTACACGTACGAACAGTGAACCGATGATGCTTGATATTACACCTAAAGCAGCGATTGCAAGAGGGATCTGGAGCATAATCGGATTCATAAGTGCAATTAACATTGCTGCAATTATAGTAACTACAAACGATTCGAGTACGTCTGCTGCCATACCAGCGCAGTCACCAACATTATCACCAACATTATCAGCAATAACTGCAGGATTTCTTGGGTCATCTTCGGGTATGCCTTTCTCAACCTTACCTACAAGATCTGCACCGACATCAGCAGCTTTGGTATAGATGCCGCCACCCACACGGGCGAAAAGTGAAATTAATGATGCACCAAAACCATAACCAATAAGCGGGATAAGACTTCCGAAGTAGGAATAGAGTAGTGAAACACCAATAAGTCCAAGACCAGCAAGTGCCATACCAGTTACAGCACCTCCAGAGAACGCCAAACCCAAAGCAGGTTTTAGACCGCCTTTAGCCGCTTGAGCTACCCGCACATTTGCACGTACCGAAACCTGCATGCCGATATAACCAGCCAGAGCGGAAGATATAACACCCACCAAAAATGCAATTGCAGTGGATAGGTTTACCCCATATCCTATGAGTATTGTGATTATTACTACAAGTGGAACTAGAGTTTTGTATTGACGAACAAGAAATGCGTTTGCACCTTCTTGTATTGCTTTTGCAATCTCTCGCATTTTTTCACTGCCACTTGGTGCCTTTAGCACATTATATGCTAGATATGCGGCATAAAGCAGAGTTAGAACACCTGCACCTAAAGCCAATTGAATTGCATCGATCATATTTCCACCTTCGAAAAGTTTTGATTTTATTTTTGATTTTAAGCTCCTGAAAGGCCGAAAATGGCAATTCAAAAAACAAAAACCAGGAAATAAATAAACTAAATATTTAAAAATAGGCTACCCAACGAACATCTACAACAGTTTTAGGTGTAGTGATGGAAAAGGTCGGAGTTCTTGGAGGCGGGATATCGGGATTGTCTTTTGCAAGTTTTGTAACAGGAGCGGAAGTGCTAGAGAAAGAGGAAACTTTTGGAGGGCTCCTGAGATCGGTGAAAGAGAAAGGATATACTTTCGATCTTGGTTCACATATAATATTCTCAAAGAACAGCGAGGTTTTGAAATTTGTACTAGATCTGCTTGGGGAAAATAAGATCTGCCATAAGAGGAATACAAAAATATTCTATAAAGGGAGAACGGTCAAATACCCTTTTGAAAATGGTTTGGGAGATCTGCCTAAAGATGAGGCTTATGAGTGCGTTGTAGATTATTGTGAAACTTACATTAAACGCGAAAAAGGAGAACTCAGACAACCAAAAAACTTCAAAGAATGGATGTACTACAGGTTTGGAACAGCCATAACTGAGAAATATCTTTACCCGTATAACGAGCGGGTTTGGGATTACCCAACTCAGATGATGGACACGTTCTGGGTAGAGGGCAGAGTACCGCAACCTCCCCTCAAGGATGTTATAAAAGCCGGCATGGGGTTGGAAACTGAAGGCTACACCCACCAACTTAATTTTTACTACCCTAAAGTAGGTGGTTTCCAGGCAATAAGCGATGGAGTGAAAAGCCGTATAGATAACGATCGGCTGATCAATAATTTTGAAGTAGAAAAAGTGAGCAAGGAAGATGGTAAATGGGTCGTTAAGGGTAAGGGGAAAAATGGCGGGGAACGTAAATATGATAGGCTTGTGAGCACCGTGCACTTGAGAGATTTTTTTGAAGCATATAAAGATGCGCCAGTAGAAGTGAGGGAAGCTGCACGTAACCTCAAGTGGAACTCGATTTATCTAGTTATGATTGGACTCGATAACCCCAAAATAAATGACATACACTGGGCATACATACCAGATAGCGATGTGCTGCCAAATAGAATTAGTTTCCCTTCAAATTTAAGTCCGCAAACAGTACCTGATAGGCATTCCTCAGTGCTTGCGGAAATAACATTCAACCCAGATGGGGAGAAGGCAAAACTAAAAGAAAACGAAGTGGTGGAAAGAACTGTTGAGGATCTTGACCGTATTGGTGTGATTAAGCGGGATGAAGTAGACTTCACCAAACTGATAAAATGTAAATATGCATATGTTGTTTATGATTTGGAATACCAGAAAAACATAAAGATTATAGAGGATTTTGCAAAAAAAGATGACCTTGTTCTTCTCGGTAGATTCTCTGAATTTAGGTATTATAATTCAGATAAATGCATTGAAAGTGCAATGGAAAAGGCAAAAATGTTTGAATAAAAATTGAGTGCAGATTTAAAAATTAATTGCATTAAAGCAAAAACAGAGCATAGAATATACATGCACAACGGTGATCTAATGGGACTTTTTGATAAGATTTTGGGCAAAAATGAAGAAACTGAAACTCATGATCTAGAGGATTTGATGCAGGCAGAAGGGGATGTAGTTAGCCCGCCAGCAGATTTCTACGTCAAGAGAGTAGAACTCAGAAATGAGGGCGATGGCGAACTTGCAGTTAAGGAATTGGGAACTAAGAACATCATAATATTGAATGTTATGCCACTTTCCAAGCAGCCAAACAGGCTTAAGACCATACTTTCAAAGCTTAAAAGCCACACTGGAAAGATAAATGGTGACATTGCACTGCTCACAAATGATTTGGTTTTACTTACGCCATCAAATGTAAAAATAGTAAAAACAAAACCAAAGGCCAAGCCAGGTGCAACAATAATTTCTTAATTTTATTTTCTATTTTTAGCAAATTCTCTTTTTACTTTTCAGTTCATTTTCTCAAAGCTCTCTTGTTCGACAAGCACACCAAAAGTATTGGATGGAACGCAGCCTAGATCAACTAAAGGCCTACCTAACTCATAGACATAGCGAACCACATTAACTACATTTTTTCCTGTTCTGTATAGACGCTGTGCACGATCATCTGGAGAAACTTCTCCGACCGGAATTCCGTGAACTGAATCTGGTAGATACCATCCGTTTTGATTTGGAAACTGCCTAATCAAATCAACTCCTGTAGCATGAACAACTCTGTTTTTTCCGTCTATTTCTAAACTATAATACGGATGCTCCACAATCAGAATGGCATTGTTTTCTCCTTGATATTGTCTTGGAACTGGGAACACGTATCTAACTCGAGCATGTAAGTCAAAATCTTCTATTGTAGAGCCAAACTTCTTTCCAACTTCTTCATAGCCAATCATTGTACCAGACCATGCAGGCAGACCCCAGATGACATTTTCATGTCCCCATTCACAGCTTGTCAATGCGCGATCTAATCGCTTATTTGAAGCAACAACTAGTTTCTTTTCATCGGCTAATCTTAAACCCTCTAAAAGAGGAACATTGCGACTATAGGGTACCAATACGGCCAAGTTAGATCCTCGAATTCTTTGGACTTGGGTTATTTGAAATGTAGCACACATTTATTACATCTACAACAGTACTAATTAAATGTTGTAGGGTTTAAGGCTATCTTACCATTTTATAATACTACGAAGAAGTCCCCATTTTCTCTTCAACTTTTTCACTGATTTTTTGGATATGAATAAAGATTTCGCCAAAAAGCTCATCCTGTCGAAGATCAATTGACCCATCTTGGACGAGATGAAGCAGGCATAGAAGAGAATAAACTTTTATATTCATAGGTACCCCAGCAACAATACGAGAGAACAAGCACCAGCCTTCCTGATCGGTATTTTCTTTTATCTGTTTGAGTATCTGGTCCATATCGTATTCAATATCATGCTCTGCAACTTCCATGTCAATCGTTTCGACAATCGAACCGCGTGGAATATGGACACGCTCCACCTCATCGTATTTTATTATTCGCTCCATTTCGCCCATAAGCTCTTCTATAGTGATCTGACTTTTTGGGGGAATTCTGGAAGAAAGAGTAAGTTGGGGCATTTCTTCTGGATCAGAAACAGTAGTTTCTTCATAAGCAACTGGAAGTTCGGATTGGTAACTTAGAACTTTGAGATAGTTGCTTTTGTATTTTAGAAGTATGGATGCGGCCAATATTACATTTGCCTGCACTATAAAATCCATTTTTTCCATTTCACGTACTTTTTTTATGAAACCATCTGAAAGTGATACTATGTCTATGTTCCATGGGTCAATACTTTGAGAAGAGATAAGATCGAGTAGTATGTCCTTCCAGGTTGGCTTGGAAACCATGCTCTCGAAATAGGAGAACCCCATTTGGCTTGCCATAATTCTTATATACCTATTTAGTTTATATAGTTAGAGAGTGGAAAAATGGAAATTAAAAATACTTTAATCTTAGATAGTTCGGATTCTTTGTCCAAGGCATTACCCCAGCTTGATGATATGCCAGCAGTAATTGTTACCAAAAATGGCAAATATTACGGCATAATAGATCATGGAACGCTGGGTTATGGGATGAAGGAACCACAGAAAGTCAAATGTGAAACTGCAAGCGTAAAAAGCCCGGTTTTGCTTCAAAGCGCAGGTCTTTTTGAACGTGTGGATGCGTTTCTTGTTGGTCATTTCAAAGCACTCCCAGTACTTGATAACAATCAGAAACCCCTTGGGATAACAACTAGAGTAGAATTACTTGAAGATATGCTTAAGCAAAAGGTCATACCGGTAATGAAAGTTTCGGAAATGATGAGCAGCCCGGTTTACACTATCGGCTCCGATGAAACAGTAGGAGCAGTAAAACGAGTACTCAAAGAGAAAAATGCACGAAGACTTGCAGTAGTTCAAAATGGAAATGTTATAGGTGTTATTTCTGCTTACGATATAGGCGCATGGGCTATTCGCCCTAATCTTCTCCACGGCGGTAGAAAAGACATCAGGATGTCGGAACAAATAAATATGGATGATCTAAAAATTTCCAGTTTCCTCAGACCGGAGATAACTACAGTTAGTGGGGGGGCAACGCTTGAAGATGCCATAAAAAGAATGGTGGAAAAGAAGGTTTCAGCAGTTTTGGTAACTGAAGGAAAAACACCATTAGGCATTCTTTCGTCTGTTGACATTTTCAGGAAGATACATGAACTGATTCAGAAGCCACAACTATCAATACAGATATCTGGACTTGGAATGGATGATGGTGCGCATTATAAGCACATTGAAGAAAAATTGGGTCATCTATTCGAGAAATTCTCCAAGAACATGGCTATAAGAAATTGCACAGTCCATGTGAAGGAAGGTAAATCTGCATATACACTCAACCTTTATTTAGAACTCGATCACGGGCATCTTTCTTTTAAGAGTGAACGCGAAGATCTTCGAGAGGCAGTAGATGAAGTAGCAGAAGAGATTAGCAGTGTACTTAGAAAAAAGAAGGAAATCCAAACCGAGAAGAGGAGGGATTAACATGAAAGGGCAAGTCAGTACTGAGCTTCTGGTAATAGTCGCATTAGTTTTATTATTATTTATACCGCTATTAGTTTTGGTATATTTCAAGGCAAATGAAGCCAACCAACAGATAGGAACTTACCAAGCTGAACTGGCAGTATCGAGAATGGCATCCCTCGCCAATTCTGTTGGTAGTCTTGGAACTAATACTTCAGTAGTAACTGATATTTACATACCGCCAAATACACTTTCATTTTCCATTAAAGAATCGGGAAGTGCGGGAGGAGAGGCAGTACTTCAAATTAGTACCCCACAGGGGAAAAGCGAGGTAGTTGACCTTATAAGATATCCTTTAAGCAACCCTGGAGATATACCAGTCACACCTGGAACCTGGATGAGGGTGAATATAAGTTCGGAATATTCAAATGCTGATCAGGCACACATAAAAATAGAAAAAGTCTGATTAGTTAAAACCGATTACTGATCTACCACGATTCCTACGAGTACCAACGGGATTGGTGGGGTAGTTTTTTCTTACAAACTCAGTAGCTCGCTCAATCATATCGGCAGTTACAGTAGATGCACATTTTTCAAAAGCAAGGTGAGATGCATGTTGGAGTATGGAATTTATATGGTCACCAACAAGCCCATCAGAACTTGCAGCAATGGAAGTTGCAAATGCCGAACTTAGTATGTCCACAACACTTCCATGCTCTTTTGCAATGCGATTTCTTAGTGCAATCAGCTTTAATGCGATAGCCAGTCTATCATCATGAGGTGGGTAGCCAAATTCAAGAACTTTAAACCTTCCAGGTCGAGAGGTAAATGTTTCTGATATTGAATCGATATTGTTAGTAGTTCCCACAAGAACTACACCATCTAATTCTTTTTCATGCTGCCGACGACTTGCACCATCAAGCCAACTTTTGAATGCGTTTTGAACATTAGTTTCAGTTCTATGAACATAGTCTGAAGATCCAAGCATGGAATCAATCTCATCAATAAGGAAAACTAATACCTGAACATTGAAATCTTTTTTATGAGTTATGGCATCCATGAAAATTCGATCAACTGCTTTTTCGCTCTCCCCCACCCACATGTTGAACACTTCAGCAGCTGACACGGTAAGGAATGGACAACTGAGTTCTTTTGCAAGCGCTTCTGCAGCGGTAGTTTTACCAGTACCCCCAGGACCATGGAGCAGAATGCCTGGATCGATTGTAATGGCCAGTCTTTTTGCACGTTCACGGTCGTTTATTAGAAGTGCAAGACCACGAAGTGTTTCAATTTGCTCAGTATAACCACCCATATCTTCGAAAGAACGTGTGGGGTGGGTTGTTATTTGGAATATAGAATCTTTTGGATCCATATCGGTTGAGGCGCTCATAGAACTAGAAATTTCCGTAAACGCAGGCCTCCAATGAAGTTTTGTAATTGGGGGGGCACCTTCAGCATTCAAATTTATTATAGAAGTAAAAATTGAGGAAAGACTCTCAATCCTGTTTTTTATACCAACTGGAGAGAGGTAGCTAGCAAAAGATGCAATCACCACAGCTTCGCCCTGTTGTGACCTAATCGATAATGTGATATCTGTGGAAGTGGATAGATTGATTGTGGGTAAGAGTATATCTCCTTTGTTTTTAGTAAGATGAAGCTCTATTCTGTGCTCACCTGCAACAATACGCAGATGAACTAAGCCGTAGTTGTTCATATTAAAGGAGGCACCAACAAGAGATTGGGAATCGTACTGCTCGATTAATTTGGATGTATTTAGATGTAGAACTAGATATCTCTCGACCATCATTATCACTTGAGATAAGGTTGTTTCGAATAGTTTAAAAACGGATTATTTGACTATCTACCACATAGTTAAAGCAATAGGCAAACTTCTATTTTCAGAATAGACTAAACAAACTCGTAATCTTCATAAACAACTTTACCACTCTTGATTACAGTGTGAACTTTGCCCTTAAGTTTCATTCCATCAAAGGGTGACCAGTGGCATTTTGTCTCTAGCTCGCTGCCTACTACAGTCCATTCTTTTTTTGGATCAACAAGAATAATATCGGCAAGATTTCCTTTTTGTATTTTTCCTTTTTTAGGAAGTCCAAAAATATGGGCAACATTTGCACTCATTCTATCTACAAGCCAGATCTTATCTAGGAGGTCATCATTGCAGCCTTTAAGCATAAGTGCAAGACTTGTTTCTAAACCTGCAAATCCTGCAGCCCCAGCTTCCTTATCTTCTATAGGGTGAGGTGCATGATCGGTTGCAATGCAATCAACCTTTTCAAGTACGGACCATAGCATTAGACGTTGTTGCTCGCTCCTAAGTGGAGGATAAACTTTAGCAAATGGACCAAGACGCTTTTGGTCTTTAGTGGATAGAAAAAGATGGTGGGGTGCGATTTCTGTGGTGCACTTTTCATATTTAGCTGCTATTTGCATTTCTTTTTTGGTAGAAACATGAGCAATATGAATTCTTCGGTCATATTTTTTTGCGAGTATTAATGTTTTTTGAAGGGTATCATAGGTTTTAGCGAGATTTTTTTCCTCATCTTCTGAGTGATCAGAGATGTGGAGGACTATTGGCCTATCCTTTGGAAAAAGAGCGAAATGCTTTTCCAGAGAAGATGGATCGAGAAGGAACATTCTCCCCGTTGTTTCCCCAAGATAAATTTTCATCGATTGCGGGTTAGTTTTTTTGACTTCATCGAAATTATCGTCGGTTCCCCCAAAATGAAATAGAATATCGCATTTTGCTTTTTTTGCAAGTTCTATTTTCTCATCATATCTGGCTTTTGTTATAGTGGGAAGTTTGTTGTTTGGCATATCTATTACTGTAGTAAATCCTCCTGCGATTGCAGCCCGGCTTCCGGTTACAAAATCCTCTTTATAAGTTTCACCAGGCTCCCTAAGATGAACATGGGGATCGATAAGGCCGGGAAGTACAAGCATACCTGAAGCGTCTAGTGACTTTTCAGCTTTGAGATCAGTGCCAATTGCTACAATCCGGTCATCTTCAATCAGGATATCTTTTTTCTCGAACTTTGAACCGAGAAATACTAAGCCGCCTTTGACTACAATAGACATGAATGCAATTAGAGGAAGAAAAAATAAATACCCATATCAGATGCCCCATCTCGAATACTAAACTATACTACTCGTCCGCCTTCAGTGACAAAAACTACTATGCGAAGTAAGAGAAGGGTAGCTTCCTTAAGAACCATAAATCCTATTTTACTATACCACTGGTTTCTGCTGTTTATCGTCCCAAGAAGATCCTTGAATGCCTCTTTTTCACCAGGGCCCATCTTACTTTCCGTAACTTTTTTGTGTTCCTTTCCATCAATAACAGTAAGTTCTTCCTGCTTACCAATCTGTTTCTTTGCCTGCTCATACCAAGGAGGAAGGGAAGATCGTTTTTTTGCAAGAGCCTGAACAAAATCACCAAGAGTTACCAAACGTTGATTGACCTGCTTTTTGGCAAGTTCATCGGCCTGCTCTTTAGCCATACCGCCTTTAGTAAGTGTTTCAGTTTTCTTTTCTATTCCCATAAATGCCTGTCTCCATGGAATGGTGGAAGCATCATCAACAATGGCTTTGTGATCGGCAGAAGCATAACCAGTAGTTGCAACCCCTAGAAGCGAGAATGGAATAAAGCGGGCAAGTGGACGTTTTTTGGCATGCATTTTCATTATGGCCACACGAGAGCTGTAATCTGGTGCGGGAACGTAGATAGTTTTACTGAAACGACCAGATCGCCTTAATGCAGGATCAACATCCCAAGGAGCGTTTGTTGCTGCGATAATAAGTACATTGGAGTTGTTAGCCTCCACACCATCCATCTCGTAAAGCATCTGGTTGACTGCCATCTTCATGTATTGCTGGCCTTCCTGCTGATCTCTCCGACCACCTATAGCTTCAACTTCATCAAAGAAGAGCAGGCAGGGTGAGTTCTTTCTTGCAAGCTCGAATACCTTGTGGATATTTTTTTCGGTGTTACCTACATACATGTCCAAAAGATCGGAAAGTTTTGCATTTATAAAGCCAGCTTTGCACTCTCCAGCTGCAGCCTTAACAATGAAAGTTTTACCGCAACCAGGAGGCCCGTACATCAAAATTCCGCCCCCGCCTAATTTACCATATTTCCGGGCGAGTTCTGGATTGCGCATTGGATAGACTACTGCCTCTCTTATTTCCTCTTTCATTTTTGTCATGCCAGCAACATCTTCAAATGTCATGTTGGGTTTGCTGAGCATTTTTATATCGGCAGTGCCGCCTTCCCCACCACCTTTACCATCCTGATCTTTCTTTGCTTTAGCACTTTCAAGATGGGTCTTTGCTTCGGTAAGCTCGGGATTTAGTTCAAGGGCTTTCTGATAATCGACAATTGCATTTGCAATAGAGCCTGCATACTCATAAGCAAGGCCACGCAGATGGTAGGCTTCTGCAAAATCAGCCTTAAGAGATATGACTTTAGTAAAGTCTTCGACCGCTTTCTCATATTCTTCAATAGATGCATAGGAAAGTCCCCGGTTGTAGAAGGCCTTAAGGTAGTTTGGATTAAACGTGATTGCACGGTCATAATCTTTTACCGCACTCTGGAAATCCTGTTTCCTATAGAAAGCATCCCCACGATTATTGTATATTATAGGATTTTGGGGGTCAAGCTCCATGGATTTTGTGTAATCTGCAACAGACTTATCGAAGTTTTTAAGCTGATAATAAGATAGTGCACGATTGAAATATGCTTCAGAAAATACAGGATTGAGAAGGATTGCCATGTTGTAGTTTTCTATACCCTTATCGTAATCTCCCTTCTCGTAATAATCATTACCCATCTGGTAGTATGTTTTTGCATCTGTAGGATTCGGTTTTCGGTCTACCATTTTTTCACTTTATAAATAAGTTGGAGGAGTATGTTTTTAAGCCTTGCAATTAGGTCACTCTGGTGAGCTTCCACTATCTTATCTCGATGTGGATTCCATCATTTTTTACCAAGTCTCCATAATAGATTAAAATATTCCAAATAACTCTGGGCAATTTCGCGATTCTTTATCAGTATGGATAGTTTTTGGTGCTCAGTAATCACCATTATCCCAACATAATCATTGAAGATGTGTATAAACGCAGGTGTTTTGATGCCTTTTGGAAGATAGCGCTGATCTGCATAGGGGCGGGATTCGCGTTTCTTTGCAAACCACGTATCATAATCGTAGAGCACCTTTGCCCTAATTGAGCGTGCGGTAAGTTTCTTGTGAAATTCCTTGAAATATGCGTTAAGCAGAGTACTTGCCAGAAGTGGATAGCCAATAGTATACATTTTTCCACCAGCCTTGTTAAGGGAGAGCGAAAGATCGTAAACGGTTTTTATTCCCCGTAATCCTTCAAGTACTTCAACGTTATAATTAGAGTTTGTTGCCTCAAAGAACGCCTTTTCCAGTAAAGGAATGGACTGATCAACTTCCTCTCGAAGTTTGGTGAGTTCTTGTTCCTTAATGTCCAGAAGATGGCGGAGCACTAGGGGTTTGTTGGCCCGAAAGGTTTTCACTCCACCATGGATGAAATAGCCTACAAGCCCCTTTTCGATTAGACTTCCTAAGATTGAATATATTTTTGAAGATGGGATAGACGTTTTTTTTATTAGTGGCCCTGTGGTGGTTTCTCCCATTTCAGAGAGCGTGAGGTAAACTGTTGTTTCATTCTTATTGAGCCCGAGCCTGCCGAATAGTTCTTTCATAATTACTACTATCAAGAGGTAGTAGTAAATTTATATATCCTTCAGTTATGCGTCATTAGCATGACATATCACCATTTTGTCGGGGATGGCCTAAATCGATCGGAGAAAATACAACAGTGGGTAATAGACCAGTTGCTTAACTCAAAACTTCCCAATGAAGCGAGGGAAAGTTCGATAGAATGGGAACTTAAACATAGTTCCGGAGTGATACAGATGGCAAGATTACTTGCACAAAAAAGAGGAATGGAAGAGGAATTAGGAGAGATAGCCGCAGCAATGCATGATATTTATGTTATCACTCATGGAAGTTATGAAAACCATGCTCAAAAAGGAGCGGAGATTGCAAAGGGAATTCTGAAAAATGAAGGGCGGTTTAGCCAGCAGGAAATTGGGGATATTGTAGATGCGATACGATGTCATAGTGACAAGCACATAGATAGTAAAAACGAATTGATAGAACTGATAAAAGATGCAGATTGTACAGACTGCTTCTTTTATGGGGATCGGGTTTATGATTATAAACCACCTCAGATGCTTAAGCATTATTATATGAGGATTATTTCAATACGCAAGGAACTTGGATTGCCACCTAAAAAATATTTCAGTGAACAACTCTCTATAATACAGAAATCAGGTGGAATCAGAGGTGAGATTGATGAGTAAATGGTTGGAATGGGAACGCCAGGCAACTGTGCATTCAATAGTTATGTGTATAGAGGCATGGACTGAACCGGTGAAGAGAGAATACGGAAAACCATGGCCAACCATAATTGCGATTTACAATAAGGATATTGTATCCTGGTATGACCCTTGGGATGAACTCTTGGGGTATGGGCAATATGCGATAAATAGATTCGTAAAGGGAGAAGAAAGAGATAAACTCATACATGATATTAATAAAAGGGCAAATGAGCTGGATAAGTTATTTGAAAAATTTGAGAAGATTGATTTTGATAAATTGACAGATAACGAACTCGAATTAAGATACAGACAACTTTACGATGGATATGTCTCCTGGTTTGTGCCTGGAGGGCTGGTAGAACCAGTGGGGCACCAGAGCGAGCAGCTCCTTAGAGAGCTTCTGGAGAACAAATTGAGAGATGAAAGCAGATCTGAATTCCCTAGTTTCGAAGAGCTTTTTAGTGTGCTCACAACCACCACACTGGAATCTTTTAGTAAGAGACAGCTTCTAGATCTCTTAAAGATAGCATCACGGAAAAACATCGGGGAGGAGATTACAATTGAACTCGAGGAACATGCGAAAAAGTATTTCTGGCTGAGCAATAACTATTATAGTACGGAAATACTTGATCTGGAATTTTTTGAAAATGAGCTCAAAACAGTAATGAAAGATTATCCGAACCCCCAGAAGCAGATCGTGGATATGGAAAAGGATGCTGCAGATTTTAGGCTAAAGAAAAACCAGTTAGTAAAGCAAATGGCTCTTGACGATTTTAATACTCAATTGATAGAACTGGTGAACTTTTTTGGCTATTATTCAGACTATCGAAAGGAATACGTTATGAAAATGCTACACTTTCTTGACTTGATTTTAGCTGAGATTGGTAAAAGACGGGGATTTAGCCTAAAGCAGATGAAATACACCCTACCAGAGGAGATAGCGAGTATAATAGATAACGATGGTTCGTTTAAGCCTGATATAATTGAAAAAAGAATGGAAAGATTTCTTTACCATGTTGATTCTAAGACCGGAAAAGTAGAACACGGATTTGGAAACTGGAGTTTCGAAAAGCAAAAAGAGATTTTTGGCCTTAAAGTGGATCACAATGTTTTGGAAGTTAGTGGGATGGTTGCAAGTCGTGGATCGGTAATAGGTAGGGCGAGAGTTACTATGAGTGCAACTAAAGCAAATGAGATAGGAGAAGGCGAGATATTGATAACCTCAATGACAAGTCCTGATTTTGTACCTGCAATGAAAAAGGCTCTTGCTATAGTAACTAATGAAGGAGGGATACTTTGTCATGCAGCTGTTGTGTCCCGAGAATTTGGAATTCCCTGTATAGTTGGAACAAAGATCGCAACAAAGATTTTCAAAACCGGAGATAGAATAGAAGTAGATGGTGAATTAGGGATAGTACGAAAAGTTTCATGATATCAGGTTTTGTACTAATTTACCCCTCCCCCAATATTTTTTCTTCAATCCTAAGCAGCTGATTATATTTAGCAGTTCTTTCTCCTCGTGCTGGTGCTCCTGTTTTTATCTGACCAGCATTGATACCTACGGCAAAATCAGCAATGAAACAATCCTCAGTTTCACCAGAGCGATGACTCACGATTATGTTAATATTATTTTTCCTGCAGATTCGAATAGCTTCCATAGCCTCGCTCACTGTCCCGATTTGATTTAGTTTAAGCAAAAGTGCATTTATTGAACCGTATTCTATTGCCGTTTTGAGACGCAAAGGATTGGTAACAGTAAGGTCATCACCAACCACCTGCAACCCAGGGCTTTCTTTTTTTAGGGCAGCAAATGCAGCAAAACTTTCCTCAAAAAATGGATCCTCGATACTCTTTATATTGTAAGTTCTTACAAGATCATTATAATAGTCAATTAGTTCTGGCTCCTTGAATTCTTTGCCATCAATAGGATAGATGGCGCGTTTTTCATCATAGAAAGAGGATGCTGCGACATCGAGTGCAATAGTGCACGCATAACTGGATTCATCAATAGCGGCTTCAATAGCATCAAGTGCCTTGTATGAGTTATTAATTGGGGGAGCATAGCCACCCTCATCACCAACGTTTTTTGCAACTGGCCCATACGTTTCAACAAGCTGCTTTCCTAGTATATGATAGATTTCACTCGCCATCCTAAGCCTCTCGGAAAAGAGCTCGGATTGTGGCATCACCATAAATTCCTGGATTGCAAGCCCATTTCCTGCATGTTTTCCCCCGTTTATTATATTGAACATGGCATTTGGAAGTACGTTTCCCCCAAGATAGTCATGGAGCATTTTACCTTCAGATGCAGCAGCAGCACGAAGAGCTGCCATAGAAGTGGCAACGGTTGCATTAGCACCAAGATTGCTTTTATCAGATGTGCCATCTAGCTCACAGATTTTAGCATCTATAGCAGTCTGATCGTTAATCTCCATACCTATTAATCCGGAAGCTAAGATGGAATTGACATTTTCTACAGCTTTTAGAACCCCTTTTCCATCATAACGCCTTCCCCCATCTCTTAGTTCAAGAGCCTCGTGTTTTCCTGTCGATGCACCACTTGGAGCGGCAGCACTTGCAAAAGCATTTTCTGTTCCAATATCAACTTCTATTGTAGGATTACCGCGCGAGTCTAGGATTTCCCGTGCCCAGAGTGAAGTGATTTTCATAATTATCTATTTTTGCCAATCCTTATTTATCTTACGCATCATCAATATTATAGGTGAAAGAGTGCAACTTATTTTTGAGAACAAAAGCAAAGAGATGGATTTTGATGGTACAGTAATAACCCTTCTACGCAGTCTCAAGGTTATGCGGGAGGAAGTTGTGATAAAGATAAATGGAAAACTTGCACCCGAAACCGCTAAGATAAAGTCCGGAGATTGTGTAGAAATAATAAAGGTAGTTTTTGGGGGGTAACCACCCAAAATAGGTGGAATTTAAACTGCTTCTAATCTAAATTTATGTATGAAAAAGGAACGTGAATTTAATATAATTATTGAACGCGGAGAGGATGGCTATTACATTTCCGAGGTAGTTGAACTTCCAGGTTGCCATACCCAAGCCAAAACATTAGATGAATTAATTGAAAGGACAAAAGAGGCCATAGAAGTCTATCTAGAGTCAAAGGACGAAGCACGAGTACCTGTATTCATAGGAATACAGAAAATAAGGGTTCCTGGATGAGCAAGCTTCCACTCCTTAAACCATTTGAATTAGTAAAGATTCTTCAAAGATTAGGATTTCAACTTATAAGACAAAAAGGAAGTCACATGTTTTTTCGCCATCCTGATGGCAGAACAACTATTATACCAAATCATCCAGGTGAAGAGATTGATCGTGGTCTTCTCAACAAGATAATTAAGAAAGATCTTGCAATAACCAGAGAAGAATTTGTGAAAGAGATTTAATCTGGTATTTTTTATGTCAGAGACTTGTTTTTGTGGTAAGCCGGCGATAATATTTCTTCATTATGCTAGCAAAGCTCTTTGCGAGCAGCATTTCGTTTATATGTTCGATAAGCGTTTTCGTAAAACAATCCGCGAATATAAACTCCTTAAAAAAGGCGATCGGATCGCAATCGGACTATCTGGTGGAAAGGATAGCTGCGTCCTCCTTCATTCGCTTGCAGAGATCAAAAAATCGCTTCCGATAGAACTTGTCGCTGTAACAATAGATGAAGGCATCAAAGGATATAGAGACAAAACACTGAAAATAGCAAAAAGAGAATGTGAGGCATTTGGAATAGAGCATGTTGTTTTTTCCTATCAAGGCGATGTTGGTAAAACCATGGATGAGATAGTAGCTGGAAGTCCAGAGGATATACCATGCAGCAATTGTGGAGTCTTGAGAAGATATCTGCTTAACCGAGGGGCAAGAGAAGTTGGAGCAAACAAACTCGCAACTGGACATAACTTAGACGACATTGCCCAGATGGTTTTTATGAATTTTATGCGTAATGAACCTTCACGACTCGCTAGATTTAACGAACCTATGGTCAAAAGTGACCGACTTATACCAAGGATACGGCCATTGATGAGAACACCTGAGAAAGAGGTTGCAATTTATGCCATGCTAAAGGGCATCGAACTGGAAAGCATGGAATGCCCTTATGCCAGATTCGCATTTAGAGGACATGTAAGGAAGATGGTTAATGAGGCAGAGGAAAAATATCCAGGAACAAAATTCAAGATAGTGAATACTTTTTTTGAGATTGAAGATACATTAAGAGATAAATATGGAAAAGGCGCAGCACTTAATAGCTGTAGTTCATGCGGCGAACCGTGTTCGAAGGAAATTTGCATGTATTGTAAGAAGTTAACAATAATAACAAGCAAATCTTAGCTGCAGACAATTTCATTGTAATTTTAATAGGAAATGTGAATTTGTCAGTTAGAGAAAGTTATCGATGATAATTTTGTAGGCCCAGTTAAAGCTTTTTAAATCTTATCATAATCATCATATACATGAACTTTAGATTTGTATTGATACTAAGTTTAGTTTTGGGTATAGGTTTCTCTATTGATGTCGACCATTGCCAAACCATAAATGCTTCAGGCACATATGGTGTGACAAATGCGAGCCTTATTGGTGCCAATGAAAGTGCATTAAATGGTCAAGCTTGTATAGTTTTAAATTTTAGAGACATTACTTTTGATTGTAATGGAACAACCATAGCAAACAATCAAACAGCTAATTCATATGGTATCTATGCAACTAACGGTACAAATATAACGATAAAAAATTGTGCGAATGTTGCAAATTACAGTTATGGTATTTATTCACTTGGAGCAAACGATTCTGTAGTACGAAATAATACTGTTTTCAATAGTAGTACTTACAATTACGTTCTCAATGGAACTTTAACTGTTACTGTAGAGCAGAATACAGCAAGAAATAGCAGCGTCTTTGGTTTTGCTTTCTTAGATTCTACCTTTTTAACCATCAGAAACAATTCAGCATATTATACAAGAACAGGATTCCAATTCGTAAATGTCAGTGGAGGTTCGGTTACAAGTAATATTGCCAACAATAATACCCAGTACGGATTCTCAATTACTTCAACCAACAATAGCAACTTCACCAGTAACACTGCCTATTCTAATACTCTAGATGGTTTGAATTTTGAATCTGGTGATAATAACACGATCGGTAGTAATACCTTTTACCTCAATGAAAACGGTATAAAGGCAACGACTACAACGTATAATGATACATATACCAATAACACAATATACAATAACAGCCTCAATGGAATTTGGCTAGGTGGTGGAATTAATTTACCGACTACCTTGAGTGGGAATACTATCTTCAACAACACACTTGCAGGTGCCCTTATATCGATATATCCAACCAATATAACTGCTGACCATTATTACAAC
>JAHFFJ010000070.1 GCA_023248035.1 Microcaldota archaeon | reverse complement strand
ATCAGGTTCCAATAATGCAAGCAACTCATTCTGCCTTTCCGTTCCAAAAGAACCACCTGCGCCTCCACTTTCAGGAATATAATTCCCACTTCGAACAACTTTATCAAACTCATCCACCAGTAAAACTGTTCTATCTTCTCCCCCTGCATTGACCCTAGCACTTTTTATTGCCCCTCTAAATGCGTCCTTTATATTGTCTCCTTTATAGCCTGCAGGTGTTATTGATGGTAAAGCAAGCTTTCCAAAAGGAACTCCTAACTCTTCAGCAACAAGTCCTATTGTATATGTTTTACCACAACCAGTTGGACCAGTTACTAGTATGGGGGCACGATTTGGCATATCTTCTAGGCTTCTTGATATCCCAATCAATAGTCTTTGAACAGCTTCTTCCTGACCCACAATCTTACTGGAAAGTCTATCATAATGAGCTAAAATTTTTTCCTTCCATGCTTGGAAGGTCGACGTATTTTCATCCACAATCTTATCTAGTATACTAATAATACCAATTCCATAATTATTTTTGTATCCCCTATCTTTATCTACCTCTTTATCTACCATAAATGATATTGTGTGAAAACTCCTTTTAAATGTTTCTAAATGTGATTATTTATGTATTTAAAGTGGTCATTTTACGGTTTAGTGGTTTGGGATAAAATTTTCCCACAATCGAGGCGTCTAACTTTATAAACATTTGTCATTATACTCTTGTTGCTGGTTTTGTAAACCTAGCTACTTTAATAAGTGCGGTATTGTTTGTTAATGACAATCACTCTACAGTTTCTGTAGGGTCCCGTTTACCTAGGGATTTTGTCCTGAAGGTTGGTTGGGCAACGCTTGCGCTTTTTAAGCGCGTAAAATGTGATATGAATGACTGATATACGAAGACCCCGACGGGGTTCTATGGCTCATAGGCCGCGGAAAAGAGCGTCTAGTCAGAATGCACGCGTTTACTGGCAGGAATCATCTGACAAACGTGTCCTTGGTTTTCCAGGTTACAAAGTAGGAATGACTCATGTTTCTTATGTAGATGATAGTGAATCACCAACCAAGGGTCAGGAAGTTGTTAGTGCAGCAACTGTTATCGAAGTACCTCCAATGGTTGTCTATGGAGTGAGATGCTATAAGGATAACAATTCTATCGGAGATATACTATCAACAGATGAAAAAACACTCAAACTTGCTGGTCTTAGTTCCACTCCAAAGTCTACTCGGAAAGTCGTTAATGAATCTGATGTTGATGATGCACGTTTACTTGTTTTTGCCATGCCATCTAAAACCAAGATAGGCAAAAAGCACATCGAGAAAATGGAAATCGGTTGCGGTGGCAAAGATGGCAAGGAAAAAATCGAATATGGTAAGGCCATGGTTGGTAAAGAGCTTCGCATATCTGATGTGTTTAAGAGCGGAGAATACGTTGATGTTGTATCAGTTTCTATTGGTAAGGGCTGGCAAGGTCCTGTTAAACGTTTTGGTGTAGCTATCCAGCGAAGAAAGGCTACTGGAAAACGAAGACATGTTGGTACTCTTGGTCAATGGCATCCTGCCTATGTACTTTATACCGTTCCTCAAGCTGGTCAAACTGGTTATCACCAGAGAACTGAGCTAAATAAGAGAATATTGAAAATAGGCAATAAGCCTGAAGAAATAAACCCATCTAGTGGTTTCCCAGAATATGGTTTTGTAAAGAACGATTTTGTCCTTCTCAAGGGCTCCGTTCCTGGTCCGGCAAAACGCCTTATAAAACTAAGGTCTGCAGTCCGTGCACCCTCTGCGCTCAAGGAACCGCAGGTGGGATTTGTTTCGCTATCACCTAGGTAGTTCATATGAAAGCAACTGTATATTCAATTGAAGGAAAAGCACTAAAGCAGATTGATCTACCTGCAGTTTTCGAGTATTCGAGGCGCGAAGATCTTGTAAAACGTGCTGTATTAAGCGAGGAAAGTAAGCTTTACCAGCCTAAGGGTAACTATCGCCTGGCAGGTCTTGAGACCAGTGCTCGTTACCGCGGAAGAAAAGACGATTTCGGTAGCGGTAAGAACAAAGGTATTCCACATCTTCCTCACGAAGTACTTCCTGGTGGTCAGCTTGGTAAGGTTAAAAGAGTTCCCCATGCAGTCAAAGGGCGAAGGGCACACCCACCAAAACCACAGAAGAAAATTGTTGAACTTATAAACAAAAAGGAACATCTTTCTGCACTTGCTAGTGCTATTTCATTTAGTGCGGACCGTGAAACTGTTTGCAAACGTGCAAATTCCGAAATTGGTGTTTCATTACCAATAATTGTTGAAAACAGCTTTGAAAATCTCAAAAAGGCAAAAGATGTTCTCAAGGTTCTCGAAGCCCTTCATCTGGACAAATTCCTACTCAAAGCCAAAAGAAACGGTACCAAGTCAGCTCTTATAGTTGTCTCTGGCGGGAACGTTACTTTTGCTGCTGCGAACTTGGCTGGTGTGGATGTAGTTTGTGCGAGTGATCTTAGTGTTAAGGATCTTGCTCCAGGAACACATCCAGGCAGACTGACGCTATTTTCAGAAAATGCCATTCCTGCTTTAGCAAAGAGGGTTGTAGTATGATATTACTTGCACCGATAAAAACAGAAAAAGCAATAAGCAAGATAGAGTATGAAAATACTCTTACCTTCAAGGTTGATAGAAAATCAACAAAGACGCAGATCAAAGGTGAAGTTGAGAAAATGTTTAGTGTCAAAGTACATTCAGTACGGACACATTTCACTTCAAATGGTCATAAGCATGCGCTTGTAAGATTGGATAAATCGTCCAAAGCTGATGATGTTGCTACAAAACTTAAGATGATTGCATAATGAAACTTTTTAGCAAAAAGTTTCACAAAAAGCTAAAAACTTGAAAAAAGCTAAAAGTTTGAAAAAAATTGGCTATGAAAAAAAGAGGTTATATTTATGGGTAAGCGATTAAAACAACAGAAAAGAGGTGCGGGCTCACCACGATATCGTTCACCAAGCCACCGCTATTGCACTGATCTTTCTTACAGACGTTATGACGATGTAGAAAAGACCGGTGTGCTTACTGGCAAGGTTATGTCATTAATTGACGATCCTGCAAGAAGTGCACTGCTTATGAAAGTCAAATATGACAATAATGAAAGCGGCATGCTACTTGCTCCTGAAGGCATCTGTGTGGGTGACGAGATCGATGTCGGTGCTCAGGCAAGACTTAGACTCGGTAGTGTTCTGCCACTTTATCGTATTCCAGATGGTGCTTATGTGTTTAATATCGAGCGAAATGCAGGTGATGGTGGTATGCTTGTAAAAGCTGCAGGCTCTTATGCAAATGTTATCTCTAAAGAAGGAAAGATAGTATACCTCAAACTTCCTAGTAAAACTACAATCATACTCTCTAACGAATGCCGTGCCCAGCTCGGGGTTATTTGTGCAGGTGGAAGACTGGAAAAACCAATGCTAAAAGCCGGTAACCAGTTCTATAAGAAGAGAGCTAATCATCGTCTTTGGCCAGTGCCAAGAGGTGTTCATCAATCCGCTTACAACCACCCTCACGGTGGAAAACAGCACCATGTTGGTAAGCCAACTACAGTTGCCCGTTCCACCCCTCCAGGAGGAAAGGTCGGTCACATTGCCGCAAGACAAACTGGACGCAGAAAAGGTAAGCGTACTGTGGATGCTAAAGAGGAATGATACTTATGAAGAAAGACAGTTGGAAAGGTTTTGACGAGGAACAAGTTGCTTCTATTACTTTTGAGGATTTTCTCAAAAGGATACCATCAGGGAACCGAAGAACTCTTCTTCGCCTCAAGCTAAATCCCCGCCTTAAGAAATTCATAGAAAAGGTCCGGGAAGTCAAAAAGAAAAACGCCAAAAAGGTTATCAAAACCCATGTGCGGGAAGCTGTTGTTCTTCCTGAATGGCTTGGTTTGACTTTTGGTGTTCACAATGGTAAAGAATTCAAAAAGGTCGAAATTACACTTAATAAAATCGGTCGCAGGCTGGGTGACTTTTCTCACACTACTGGCAGGGTGGCTCACTCTGGTCCTGGTGTTGGTGCAACGAGAGGTTCTAAGTTTGTGCCGCTCAAGTGATATTTGATTTGGTGTTAATATGAAAGGGTATTCATCAGAAATTCCGGAAAATTGTGCGCGTGCGCGCATAGAGGGAGTTAATGCGTCATATAAAGATCTCTCTCAAGTGTGCGGAAGGATAAGAAACAAAAAAAGCAGCTGGGCACTTGATTTTCTTAACAAAGCATCAGAAGGTGAAATACCAGTATTCTATTCTAAACACAACAAAAATCTTGGTCACCGAAGA
>JAHFFJ010000069.1 GCA_023248035.1 Microcaldota archaeon | reverse complement strand
GCAGATTTGAAACAAATGAGATTTCACGTGGATATGCATGTGCAGCGAGCCTTTTTTTAACAAATTTCTTGATATCTTCTTCAAGTTCCGGACTCGGATTATGACCAGAACGTAAAGTTATAAATGCTTTTATGATCTCGCCGCGCAGTTCATCAGGTTTCCCTATAACTCCTGCTTCGGCAATTGCAGGATGCTCAACAAGTACGCTCTCCACTTCAAATGGACCAACTCGTTCACCCGATGTTTTAATAACATCATCCGCACGACCAACATACCAAAAATAACCATCGTTATCCTTTGATGCACGATCACCAGTAATGTACCAGTCATTTTTGAAGAGTTTTTTGTATCGCTCGTGATCGCCCCAGATAGTACGCATCATACTTGGCCAGCCTGATTTTATCGCAAGGTTACCTTCGGAATTTGGCGGAAGTTCTTGCCCATTATCATCAATTATTGCAGCAGTAATGCCTGGAAAGGGTTTTCCCATAGAACCAAGTTTTATTGGAAGTGAAGGATAGTTAGATATCATTATACTGCCGGTTTCAGTCTGCCACCAGGTATCATGAAAGGGAAGATGAAGCATATCCATACCCCATCGTATGCACTCTGGGTTAAGGGGTTCACCTACGCTATAGATATGCCTTAGAGATGAAAGACCATATTTTTTTACAATTTCATTACCCGCCTTCATAAGCATTCGAATTGCGGTAGGGGCTGTGTACCATATTGAAACCTGATGACGTTCGAGAGCGGAATACCAGCTTTCTGGATCAAATCTGCCCTCATATTGGAGAATGGTAGCGCCATTTGAAAGCGGACCAAGAATGCCATAAGATATACCAGTAACCCAACCATGATCTGCGGTACACCAGTATATGTCCTCGGGATGGATATCGTGAACTAGCTTATGGGTATAATGTTGTTGAACAATTGCCATATGAGCATGAACAACACCTTTGGATTTGCCAGTGCTACCTGAAGTGTATAAGAGAAATGCATGATCTTCAGGATTGGTCTTTTCTATTTCAAATGATTTTGAAGCAAGTCTCATTTCTTCTTCGTAGTTTATTATGATTGGCATTGCAGACTGCCCTTCTTTTTTATCAGAAATAGAACCACCGACAACTACAATATAGGTAAGGTCAGGAAGTTGATCCTTTATCTGGTCTATTTTTGGCTTAAGATCAGGTGTAGTTACAACCACCTTGGCTTTGCTATTGCTTAATCGATCGCAAAGAGCTTCTGGACCAAAAGCAGAGAAAAGTGTGCTCGCAACACAACCAACTTTAAGTGCACCAAGAAAAGATACATACACAGCTGGTATTCTTGGAAGGAAAAGGAATACACGATCAGATTTCTTAACATCAAATTTTTTCAATATGTTGGCGAATTGGTTGGTCATGTTACTAAGGTCAAGATAGGTATATTTTGATATTGCACCTTGGGTGGATTCGTATATCAGGGCAACCTTGTTCCTGTTGTGATTTTTTGCATGACGATCAACTGCATTATAAGCAGCGTTAAGTCGATTTCCATCAAACCATTCTACTTCTTTGTAGGCATTGGACCAGTTAAAAGCTTTGAGCATATTTGAATAGTCTACAAGGTTAGGTGGTAAGGCAAATGAACTAACATTTTTAGAAATTGTTTCAACATCCATAGAAAAACCTCATTTTAACATTAGTCATAATACTAAATAAACTTTTTTACTAGATTTTTTTTACAACGCATTCTTTTTGTAGTAAACTTTTTTTACTCTGTCAGTTTTTTACCTTTTCTTTTTTCTTTATAGAGAACGAAAATTAAACTTGAATTTCATATCAACCATATCAGGAACTAAACCCAATGTTGGAGGCAACCCAATGTTTATTGCATTTACATTTTTCATGATATTGTCGATCTTTTCCTGGCTCATGAAATCCGAGAAGCAATTAAGAAAGCACACAAGATTCTCAGAACAAAGGTATAGTGTGGCGTTAATGTTTCCTTTAAGCTCTTCAGGTCTTTTTTCCATAGTAGTAACATTTTCCATAGTTGGCGTATTGTAATTGACGCCAAAAGTGCTTGAATGAGATTTGTGAGACAGCAGCCAGTATTGGTTGAAGAAAAACCTTTCGAATGATTTTTTTGAGTATATTCTTTTCATCATTTTTTGGAGGCTATATTTTCGCCTAAGATTTTCAAGTTCACGCTCTTTGGTATTTGACCATGCTTTCTTTTTTATAAGTTCTAATTTTTGTTCCTCCAGAAGAGCAAGTTCTTTGAGATCTTCATAGATTTTATTATCAGAAAGATAGGCATATTGCCATAAGACTGTCTCAAAAACAGTACGCATGTTGTTTCCAGCAGGGTCAAGCATCCCATTACGAATGAGGGTGTAGGTGGCAGAAAGATAGACACAATTACGGTAGAAGAGAGCTGCTAGCATCTGTGATTTTTCATCAAATAGTTTTTTTGTCATGACAATTTCGAAATAGGAATTGAATGAAAATGATAACGCATTCTCAACCGCCAGGCATTCTTTTTCAAATGATTTACCGCTTAAATTATGGACATGAGAATATTTTTTACTAATATCGGTATAATCAGACATTAGAACCACCCTTATTTAGCCAGAATATTCTTGGTTTTAGGAGACCATCTCCAGCCACCTCTTTTGATTCTACTATCCCCTTATTTTCAAGAAGTTCTAGGTAGTTGCGTATTTGCCTTTTTGTCTTTGGGGATTTTTGGATGAATTTTTCATAGAGGTCGGTGGATTTCATTTCACCGCTTTTTAAGATATCAACTATGAGCATTTCTTCCGAGGAAAGGTTAAGTTCAGAAATTTTGAATGACGGTTCCTGTGAAAGTATATCTTCAACATCCTGAAGCATGATTTTTGATGCGCCTTGTTTTTCTGCCTTCTTTGCAGCTTTCCAAAGCCGCTCGATAGCAACCCTTGCAGAATTATCTTCCACAGAGCGGACAATTTTTAGAAGTAAACGATCATCATAGGCCTGGGGAACGAGTGACCTTTCAGCACGAATACGAAGTATCGAAAGTAACTGTTCTTCAGAGTATGGCTTGAATTCAAGTTCAGAAAAACGCAAAGAACTACGAATACGTGAATCAAGGCGGGAAAGTAGCGACTTGTTATTTGAGATCCCGAGTATTCCGAATGTAAGCTTTTGCTCATTGGCACGGGCGATAACATAAAGAAGCTTGTCATGCCTCAGGCCATCCATTTCATCTAGAACAATAAGTATTGGCTTTTTGTAATTTCTCGCATACTGGAGTATCCGGTCAAAAATCTCATCGGTTGCAAGACCACGACGGGGTAATGGTAAGCGCATTTCCTCGATTATACGATTATAAACCGACATTTGGGTAGGGTTACCCCAACAGTTCACATAAACGGGCAAAACCGAAGAGGAGTGTTCAGACAATTCTTTTATTATGTATTTTATGCAGGTAGTTTTACCGCTTCCGGAACTCCCATGGATAAAAAGATTGAGCGGAGTTTTTTTCACTAGGAGTGGCTTTATTGAATCAGCGATAAACTGTAGTTCAGTTTCCCTGTGCTTAAGTTCATCTGGCATGTATTCTGGAAGAAGTGTTTCCTCTGATTGTATTATTGAAATCCCCGAATCAGATGTATCGAAATACTTTGCCATAGAGGACATATTCCGTTGCTATTTAAATTTAGTGCGGAAGCGCGGAATTTCCGCGGAAATATTTGTGGGGATGCACACCCGGCATGAGAATCACTAAAAAATAGAAAGAGTAATTGATATTGTGAGGTTATAGGATTGAGAGTAACAACAATAGATGCACTAAGAGGAATTTCAATAATCATGATGGTCGCATACCACATAATTTTTGATCTTAAGTACTTTGGTTTTTTTGCTATTGATCTTAATGCCTTACCATTAGTGATATTTCAACGTATCATCGGTTTAAGCTTTTTGACTTTGGTTGGGATTTCCTTAACTCTAAGCGAGAAAAATAATACTCAAGATTACCTCAGGCATTTCAGGAGGGCAGCCATATTGGGATCTATAGCACTGCTAATAACTTTGGCTACCTGGATATATCCGCATCAGGGATTTATAACATTTGGAATAATACACCTGATAGCATTATCGACTATAATTGCACCGTTCTTTTTCAATAGGGGCAAGTTTAATTTAGTGCTGGCAGTAATAGTGATAGTATTAGGATTATTTTTCAGTAGTATAGTTATAAGTCAAAATTACCTATTTTGGTTGGGTTTAGTTTATCCGGGATATGAGGCACTCGATTATTATCCGCTTTTCCCATGGTTTGCTTTTGTACTTATTGGAATTTACATTGG
>JAHFFJ010000026.1 GCA_023248035.1 Microcaldota archaeon | reverse complement strand
GATCAAGAAGATGGCTGGTTCTTAATTCGTGCTTCTGGAACCGAACCGATAGTTAGATTGACAGTAGAATATAAAACTCAGCAAAAAACATCGCAAAAGAAGGAGGAGTTGAGAGTTCTCATAAAAAAATGCTTATAGAATTGCGGGTAATTTACGTATAGTTGAAAACCTTAGATCGTCATTTCTTAGATAGTTCTATTTCTTAGACAGTTCTTTTAGTGCTTTAATTGCATCGTTCTTTCTTTTATAAGGAACAAAAATATGGTCATGGTGATATGCTGAAACGGCATTGCAGCTTATGCCATTTTCTGCAAGGACAGTACTTATTTTTGCCAAAAATCCTACTGCAAAAAGATCAGAATTGACACTAAGTGTGATTAGGGCAAATGGTCCCTCTAGGGGCTTGGATAACTCAGAAAGATCTGCTTTTGCATCTTCCAAAAAGATTGCCGTAATGCCTTCTTCCTCCCGAAAAATAGCTGTTATGTAGTCAAGATAATTTGCAAGAACCATTATTTCAGATTCAGCAAAAGAACCGAAATAATATTTACCCTTACTAAGTACTGGAGAGAGATTGGATAGTAGTAAATTTATATCAGTTTCCGGCATAATGATCATACCATGAGGAAATACCTATCAGATGAATTTAGAGTAATTCGCCCCTTGCCTGCTCAATCTGGATACGTGCCACATCCTGTTTTCTTCTGAAATCCGGAAGTATAGAATTTGAAAATCGGAGGGGGAGAAGACAGTCATAAATTTCCTCCATCATAGTGAAGTAGAATTCTGCATCCTTCTTTTTGCGATGACGAAGTGACTGATACATCTCTCTTTTGAGTTCCCCGGTTGCATCCAGGAGACCAAGTATAAATGGAATTTCTGGAACCTTAAGATCGACATAGCTGGGAATTTTTCTTGATTCTATAACCGAGAGCACAATACATGCCTCCGAATATTCCTGATAGACATGATCGAGGTGGGATGGGAACTCATCATAATTTTTTGAAAGGGCTTTGAGGCCTTTTTCAGCTTGATTTAGGTTGGCCTTAGCATCCTTAAGATCATGAGCATGAAGTGCCTTTATTGCATTAGAGCAAAAACGGACGAGTTTTCTGTTTTCGCTAAGAACTTCATCGAACTGTTTTTCGCGTTTAAAGAGTTTTTTCTCAATTTCATCTATTCCAATATTAAGAGTCATGATCATACATTGCTAAATGGAATTAAAAACATAGGAGGATTGGCCATGGAAATTTCGGTAGCCAATAGTTACTTTTTAGGAGAGGTGCATATATCTCACTAATATCAATTATCTTGATATGAATCGATCTTTTTGGAATATAATTAGTAGGCGGGAGGATAGAACAAGGAGAAACTATCCTTAAAAATTTAATTAACCAATTCAGAGCATGCAAATTGTACTTTCAGTTGGAGGAAGCTCGATAAATCCCGATGGAAAACCAGATCTTGATTTCCTTAGGACCATAGCTCGGATAATAAAAAAAAGCAAACATAGTTTTGGGATATTGACCGGTGGAGGAACAGTTGCCCGTGCCTATGCCAATGCAGCAAGAGAACTAGGTGCTGGTGAATATGAATGCGACTCTATAGCCATAACATCCACAAGGCAGAATGCACAACTGGTAATAGCAGCACTTAGTACCCAGGAAATTGATGTACACAAAAAAGCGCTCTTTGATTTTGATGAGGCACGAATTGCAAGCGATAAAAAAGTAGTAGTTATGGGAGGCACAATCCCTGGGATAACCACTGACACTGATGCTGTACTTCTTGGTGAAGCAGTAGGTGCAAAAAGACTGGTTAACATCAGCAACGTAGATGCCATATATGATAGTGACCCAAAAAAGAATCCAAATGCAAAAAAATACCAGAAAATGAATTATGAGCAACTTATCTCGCTCTCACTAGCAAGCGACAAGAGAATGGCTGGAACTAATTTCGTATTTGATATGCTTGCATGCAAACTGATTTCACGCTCTAAAATAGAGGCTCATTTTGTTTCTGGAAAAAATAGCAACGATATGGAAAATGCAATTGAAGGTAAAAAGCATGGTGGAACAATAGTTGGTGAATAGATGAAGCAGGTAGAAAAAACTGCAAAGTATGTTAGAGAAATTCTTGAAGGGGAATGTAGCGGCCATGACTGGTTCCATATAGAGCGTGTATGGATAAATGCAAAATACATAGCAGAAAAGGAAGGAAGTGCAGATTCTAATGTAGTTGAGCTTGCAGCACTTTTACATGATCTCGATGACTGGAAATTTAATGAAACACAAAACAACGAACCGGAAAAAGCGAGGAGTTGGCTCGAGAGTATTGGTGTGAACGGAGCAGCGGTTGAACACATTTGCAACATCATAACAAACATTTCTTTCAAGGGTGCAAATGTTGAAAGTAAAATGACAACAGTAGAGGGCAAAATAGTGCAGGATGCAGACAGACTTGATGCTCTTGGGGCAGTGGGAATAGCACGCGCATTTGCTTATGGGGGCATGAAAGGTAGGAGTATGTATGACCCAGATGTAAGACCAACAACCCACAAAAACTTTCAAGAATACAAAGATTGTAGAGGCACTACCATAAATCATTTTTATGAGAAACTTCTTCTTCTGCGTGATAGGATGAATACAAAAACCGGCAGGGAAATGGCTAAAGAAAGACATGATTTTATGGAAAAGTATCTTGAGCAGTTTTTTAGAGAGTCTAAACCGGATAAGAAGAAAAATGAAGATTAGTAAGAAAAATAATTAAAGCAAAAATAGGTAAGAAAATAAAATTAGGATTTAAGGTATTTGCCAACTTCTTTATCGAGAAGGCTCACGCATTTTTTAGTTTTCAAAGTTACATAGGAAATTTCAACATTTTCAGGCTGAAGCTTTGCTTCCTGGGTTTTTCTAAGTGCCTCGATGCAAAGCCTGATTGAATCATCAAGAAGCATTTTTTCATCGTATTTTGCTTCGAGCATTTCATCGACTTCTTTTTTGTTGGCTCCAATTGAATCTGCCCTATAAGCAGTCATTGCACCACTTGGTTCAGCTTCAAAGAGCTTTGGACCTTGATCATCAACACCCGCAATAAGAAGTGAGACACCAAACGGTCGTATTCCGCCATATTGGGTATAGACCTGCATAAGATCGCATGCACTTCTTGCAATACTGTCCACACTTGGCGGTTCATTGTAGGTTATGCGATGTTTTTGTGCATCCACACGTGCAGTATCAACCAATCTCCTAGCATCGGCTATAAGACCACTTGCAGTAACGCAAATGTGGCTATCCACTTCGAAGACTTTCTTTAATGATTCTGGAACCACCAGTTTGGAATGTATAGATTTGAAAGCTACCAGTGCCACACCTTCTTTTGAGGTGATACCAATTGCAGTTGCTCCACGTTTTACTGCTTCTTTTGCATATTCAACCTGAAACAGTCGACCATCTGGACTGAAAACAGTTATTGCTCGATCATAAGCTTGTGGGGATACGCCGTACATAATACACCTCTTAAGTAGATGGATAGATTAGTGGGGGGACATTTAAATTGCTTGCTCTTGGAGAACTTCTATGAAAAACCTAGCGCCAGACATTTTCAGGCAACGACTCCTTATTGAAGGGTTTTATAGCATAAACGTAGATCGGGGGGTAATTACAAAATACTTTGAATCCATTACAAATGAACTCTCATTGCGGATGTATGGAAAACCGATTATTTTTTCACCAGGTGGTACGGGAAAGAAAGAGAATCAAGGATACGATGCATTTGTCCCTTTGATCGATTCCGGAATATCGCTTTATGTATGGTCGAATAGGAAATTCGTTTCCTGCATAATATACACATGCAAAGGTTTTGATGAAGATAGGGCAATAGCTTTTACGAAAAAATTCTTCTCGATCGGAAAAATTGCCACCACATCATTTTGAGGTTTATAATCTGCGAGAACTATCTACATCGACCTTAGTCTCTTTATCCGATCATCAATAGGTGGGTGAGTTGAACCAAGAAACCCGAGCTTTTGGGGAAACGGATTCGAGAAGAAAAGTGAAGCAGTAGTATCATTTGCAGACTGTGTCGGAATTGAGGCTGCCTTAATTTTCTCAAGTGCACCGGCTAAACCTTCAGGATATCGGGTCATTCTTACACCGCTTGCATCTGCAAGGTATTCTCTTTGACGGGAAATTGCAAGCCGAACCATCTGGGCGAAAACAGGTGCAAGGATTACAAAAATCAGAGCAATTACTATAAGTATGATCCCACCGCCATTGCGATCCCTTCTTCCACCTCCGCCACCACCAAAAAACATAGCCCTCCAGGCAAATTCGCCAAGAAGTGCGATAGCACCAACAAAAACGACTGCAATCATGGAAAAGCGGATATCGTAATTTGTTATATGGGACATTTCATGGGCGATAACACCTTCAAGTTCCTCTCTTTTCATTATAGAGAGCAAGCCAGTAGTTACTGCAATTGCAGAATGTTTTGGATCTCTGCCAGTTGCAAATGCATTAGGACTTTGATCATTCATAACGTAAATTCGCGGCATTGGTACATTGCTTGCTAGTGCAAGACCTTCTACAACATTGTAGAGGAATGGGTATTCTTCCTTCTTGGCTTCCTTTGCCCCACTTAGTGCAAGAATAATAGAGTCACCCTGGAAATAAGCAACTGTCGTATAGATTAGAAGGCCGAAAAAACCTACAACCGGACCGCAAAAACCAAGGTCAAAAATATAGGATAGTGCAGCAGTGGCTCCCATAAAAATAAAGAACATCACGGCAATAAGAATAAGCGAATTGCGTTTGTTCGCCTCTGCCGCATCGAAAAAGCTTATACGTTCCATTTGAGCACTTCAGAATTTTACTTTTGGTGCCTCACGTTGCTCTCCAGGTGTTTCAAGATAAGCCTTGCTCTTGAACCCGAACATGTTTGCAATTATGCTTCCTGGGAACAGTTGTGTGGAGTTGGTGTATTCCAGCACTGAATCATTGTAAGCCGTTCTTATGTATGCAATTTTGTTCTCTGTACCTGCAAGTTCTTCCTGAAGCATTTTGAAGTTCTGGCTTGCTTCAAGTTTTGGATAGTTCTCAGCAACTGCAAAAACAGACTTAAGAGCTTGAGTAAGCATGTTATTTGCTTTCCCCCTCTCTTCCACACTACCACTTACTATTTGTGAGCGGTATTTTGCAATGTTTTCAAGCGTTTCTTTTTCGTGCTTCATATAACCTTTGACAGTTTCAAGAAGGTTTGGAATAAGGTCATACCTTCGCTTAAGTTGCACATCAATCTGTGCCCATGCTTCATCAACCCGGTTTCTTAGGGTAACTAGACGGTTATATGCCATAACAACATAAATCAAAACCACTAGCACCAGGCCGACTACACATCCAACCAACATAATTTCTTCAAATGCCATTTTTGGTCACATTTCATTTATGCAGAAGAGATTTTTAATCCTATTCCATTCAACCGAGATTTTCAGTAGTTTACTTTATAATTTATTTGACAATCGCTTCTATCAAAAGTAGTTTGTATGCATGTGCAGATTCGGGCAGTACTTGTGGATTTAGTGAAGGTACTGAAATTGCAATGCCAGAACGAGAATCTTCACGAATTAAATCTATACTAGTTTGGCGATGTAGTGTTACTTGGCTGCGATATTTCCTGAAAAGTGCATCGGAATTGAACGGTTGCACACTAGTTAACGAAAGTTCCTTAGGATCTAAAGAAATTTGCCGTATTCCAAAAATAATCCGTCCTCCCTTGCGGCATATCTTGCTACCATCCCTTAAAATTCGCTCAGTCTCATGTAAATCAGTAGATGGGTTCCTTTCAACTAATTCAATAGTGGTGTGGAGGGAACGCCCGCCAAAAAGTATGAAAACAATGCAGTCAGCTTTTACACCATTACTTTTAAGTATTTCTACAGTATTCGCAAAAGTAAGAATATTATCACAAACTAGATTAACTCCGTCAAGATTAAGTTTATCTCTTATGGGAACTGGAGTAAGTGAAAGGCCAAAAAATGGATTAACTAATACTTCTGAATCTGGATAAATGGTTGGCATAAGGCCAATGCCAGCAAGCCTGGAATGGGCCAGTTCAAGAGCATATGGATTGATATCGATTCCAAGCAGTTTGGGCCGCCCTAGGGTTGCAAAAAGATTTCCGCAGCCCACCCCCAATTCAACAACAAGTTCATCTGGATGAAAGCGTGCAAAATCAGCAATTTGTAGATAGACTCCGGCTTGGAGGTGTTTATATGATGCAAACTCCCAACCGAGTGCATATTCAAGCATTCGCTCATCCATGCTAACTAGGTCGCTACGAACTAGATCGACAATCTCAGCAGCATGAGACGCAGTAGGTTTTTTATTATCAACCCTCACTTGGTTCATAAGAAATTTTCTAAATTTAGAACTAGCAGCCGCTTTCTCAAAGCTTTTTTGCCATCTTGAAAGTTGCTTTGAAGCTAATGGAAAGGTTTGGTTGGCGATCATTAGTGGTATTAGATGTAAGCTAAGGTATAAAAATGTTGTATTTAGATTTCAATTTTTGCCATTATAAGAACCCATTCTTTTTCATTGCTATCAATCGCAATTTTCTTCCTTCTTGAGGTGTGACCAGAAACAATTTTTACACTTTTACCAGTAAGCTTTGAAAGCGCTAAAACCAGTTCCAGATTAGCTCGATTATTTTCTGGCGGATTTTTTAGATGAACACGCAACATGCCATCTTTTACTGAAAGTGAAAACTTTTTGGAATTTGGAACAACATTAACAGAAACAATCATTTAGACGCCATGATTATTTTTGTTACTTCATTAGCATTATGATAGCCGTTATAGGTGTTTTCATTTACAACTATGCTGGGATAGTGCTTAATTCCATACTGAGCTTCCAGTGCCTCTGCAACAGGGCTTTCCAGTTCACCATCAAAAGAGAAAAGACGGATGTTGATTCCTTTTGAAACTGCATCATCACGGGCTTTAAGTATTTCTGAACCTTGCTCCTTGCAGTTGGAGCAATTCTTATTTGAATAGAAATGGACTAGTAACAGGGACTTGTCTCCGCAAACAGAGCGAACTTTCTTTGAAAGTAGGTAGGATTCACCTTCAAGTACGAAATATTTTCTCTTGAGATCATTATCGTAAATTGATTTTTCATCCTCAAAATAACTGAGTTTATAGCCTACCTTTTCGATTTCCTGATCCAATGAATTAAGTTCAGATAAATAGATAGGGCAGGATGATGAATTTCCTTCTAGAAGAAGGAGAAGTTGTATGGATGCCATTTTTTCTGACATTGTGGAAACTTCTTGATTTATACTCTGTAAATTGGAAGAATCGATAAGGTAGCCAATATAGATACCTATAACAAAAATAAGGAGTGATAGTACAAATGCACCAACATAAACGGAAAAGTTGATTTTTCGCTCCATAAAATCACCAGGAGAAACTTTCTTTCCTAAGCTCCTTGATTAGGAACAGGGTGTTGTAACCGATCATGAGGTACCAGTAGAATATCACGAACGAGGCCAGATAACGGAGTTTTACCCGCTCGCCTTCAAAACTTTTTATCGCCAAATGAAGCATAATAGTTGAACTGATGACTACAAATACACCTACCAGACTTACAAGAGTTATGCTCATTCCAAGTGCATCCACCCATATGTACTGCACATAGTAGGGGGTAGAAATGAAAGAGTATAGCATAAGCCCCAAAAGCAAAAAAAACGCTGTCATTGATATGAAATTAAGCGGCACAAAATAAATCCCAAAGTCCCCATATTCAGGTTTTATCATAAACCGATAATGCCAGAAATTACGGAACCCGCCACGTTGCCATCTAACACGTTGATGTAAAAGTTCGCTTAGGTTGGAAGGCGGCTCGGTATAGACATCAGCAGTTACCGAACTTCTTATTTTGTAATTGTGAGACTGGATACGAAGTGCTATTTCCTGATCTTCCACCAGATTATTTTCGCTAAATCCACCAACTTTATCAAAAACAACTGCGCGAAACATGCTAAATGGACCAGGCGTAACAGGAACACTGTCTATAAAATTGAGTATTTTCCTGGAGAAAAGTATCATGAGATATTCCACACGCTGAAGCTCCTTAATCCATGAATCGCTGGGTTTTATCTTAACAGCAGGAGTAACCGCCATAACCTCAGGATCATTAAAGTGTGGGATGAGTTTGAGTATGGTATCTTTTTTGAGATAAGAATCAGCATCCATTGTTGCAACAATTTCCCCCTTGGCCTTTGCAAGACCAAAATTCAAAGCCGAGCCTTTACCCTTGTTTTCTTTGTGAAAAACATGAACGGATGAACTTTCAAAAGATGATGCAAGAGGATAAGTGTCATCAGTGGAACCATCATCAACAACGATCAACTCGAGTTTGTCCTTAGGATAATCCATCTCAAGAAGGCTTTTGATGGATTTGGAGATGTACTTTCCTTCGTTATGTGCAGGCATGATTACTGAAACCATTGGTCTCCAGCCATCATCCTCAGGAATCTTATGATAGTCCTTGCGGTGTTTTAGATAGAGAATAATGAATACGTTCACTGAGAATAGTGAAAGAAATGCAATTGCATAATTTAGTAGCAGAACAATATCCATATAAATGCCCTAGGAAAATGACTTTTAAAAGAGTAGCAGACTCTTTGCAAAGAACATTGAGAGTATCATACCAGCTAGTATAAACGGTATGAATGGCGGGAGCTTAGTGTAGACCCATACTTCGCTCACCTTGGTCTTTTTGATCCTGGCTATCTCAGAAGCAGTCATAAGTCGAGTAAGTTTGTAGCGCTCTATTAGATCCTTGTTCATTACTTCAATTGCAAGTACATCACCATCTTCAAGCTGGGAAACAGGTAGCTCCTCTGCAAGAAGCATGTTTATTGATGATTTAAACATCATAAAGAAGATCATTGAAAAGAGCAGGACGCTTATGAAGGCAAAATAAACTGCTGAAAACAGGAATGAGTTCACATAAACATATGCAAAAAGAAAGTAAGGGATAAACATAAGTAAGTAGATAAGATTTGGTTTTGCTTCAACTTGCAGCAGTTTCCACCCAAAGTAAGCAAGGACATAAAGTGCAAATGCCACACCGGAAAAGATTATCACTGACAGCACAAATGGCATATTGAAAGTCATTCCTACAGATGATGGGTTTATTGGAAGCAAAAGCATTATTGCAGCCAGGATAAACACATCGGCACCACCAAGCTGGCCAACACGATAGAAAAGATAACCAACTGCTGAGAAAAATACCGCCACACCTATTGAGAACCAAAATAATGTTGGTTCATAAAAGACAAGATTTACTATGAATGCAAGCGCAAGAAAACAATAGAGGAACATATCGGGCACATTCTTCTTGTTAAAAAGGTCGAAATAGGCCCCGATCATGGTACCTGCAAAGGCAAGTACAAGCCTAATCCACTCTCCAGGCATAGTAAGTTGACCGAAAAGTATGTCTTCTAACATGATCAAAAGGTGTTTACAACTATTTAAAAAACAGACGAGCTCAACACAAACCGAATCAGTCCTTAAAATAGTCGAGAATTTCTTGTGCAAGCCTGAAACGGCCAAGCCCATCGATAAGTTCAGCCATCCTGGCGGATATACGATTACGTTCTTCCTGATCTTCCATCAGTTTCTCCACTAATTTAACCGTATCTTTACTTATATTATGAATCGGTATGTGGAGACTAATGCCATTTTTAGCAGCATAAGATGCAAGCTGGGATTCGGATTCTGTTAATATGATATTTGGAAGGCGAAAAAATAAGACCTCATTAAGCATGTCCGGACTTATGATAATTAAATCAGAAGAAGCAAGGCGCTTTATGATGTCAAAAGCCGGAAGAACTACAAAACGGCTATCAAGACCGATCTCCTTTGCAAGGGATTCGCCTGTAAGATGGTCTTCTTCGGAGAGTATTACCGCAGCATTAAATGCATAGGTGAGCATTTTTAGCAGCTTTACACCAGCAATAGAAAAACGAAGATCCTTTGTAATAATTGTTATTTTTCTTACCCTTTCTGGATTGTCCCTTGAATAGTCTGAATATTCATCAAAGGATGAAGGAAGGGGACAGACCTCGGTTCCAAGAAAAAGCTGGATTGAGGTGCCATAATCAATAAGGTGAGAATTTATCTGGGGATTTATGAGGGCTTGGGCACCCCCTGGAATTTTGGAAGTACCATCATCAAAAAGTACAATTTTGACTTTATCTTTAAGAGCTTTCAAATAACGATCATTTATCCGATTACCTACAAAGAGCAGGTGGGCATTTTTTTCTTTTATGAACTTTTCAGTTGCTTCAATATCCCATTCCTGCCAGCTAACGCCCCCAGGATCAGAATAAAAATATCCCAAATTTTCGATCATGTCCTTGCAATATTTAGGGCATGAAGAAAGAAATGATATTTGACACGCTGGGTCAATTTCAATAAATGCTGAAGCAAGGCCAAGGCAACGCCTAAATTCTGGAGAGTAACATTTGGTATCTATGCGGAAAACTATATTGATCATTTAAACACCCCTTAGGAATTCATCGACCGCGGTGAAGACTTCATCTACAGTTATGAGCCTAAGGCATTCACCATCGCATTTACCGACTTTGCCAAGATGGACATTTATGAGCGGGGGGTTGTGGAAATTATGGTAGAATGAACGATTTTTAGCTGGGGGAAATGGACCGAAACGAACTGGGGTTTCAGGCCCAAATAAACCAAAGGTAGTTACCCCCTGAGCAGCTGCAACATGCATTGGACCAGTATCATTAGACACCATCAGGTCGTACTGCTCAACCAGATAGAAAAAACTTTGGGGGGGAAGATTTGAAAAATCATAAACCATACTAGGGTCTTTGAGCATTGAAATTATTTCCCTATTCCCTAATGATTCAGAGCCATAGCCACTAAGTATTATGATGCAGTCATATTTTTCTTTTATACGATCTATAAGTTGTGCAAAACGCTCCTTTGGCCATGCACGGTAAGGTGCAGTGGAACCGCAAAATGCATGCATACCGATGATGGTTTTCCGTCTTGCACTATTTGGAATTTTTAGAGCCTCAAAACGCAATTCAACTTCATTCTTTGCCCCATCGTCATATTTTAGGGGAATTAGAGCCTTGGGCTGAGGGAATTTGATATTAAGCGGAGCAAGCATGTCACAAAACGTATAGACAACATGCTGTGAATCGTTGTAGTGCACATTAACATCGTATAATCTGGAACGAGGACCAAAATCAAAACCAATTGAACGCTTGCCAGCAAAGAAAGCAACAATGGCCGAAATTGCAAAGTGTGGTTCGCTATCTATTACCAGATCGTAGTTATGAAAGTTTTTTAGCATAAAAAGTATTGCTGAAAATGACCAAACCACAACAGAACTGTTTATGAAAGGCTGCTTGTAGAAAACCGACTGGTTTCGCTTGGTGCAGAGCACGGTTATTTTTGAATCTGGCAATGCACTCTTAAGTGCCCTGATCATAGGCAAGGTAAGTATTGATTCTCCAAGACCCCAAAAACGGACAACCAGGATATTTTTTGGCGGCAACTCCAGGGGCTTTTTCTTTTTGAACATCAATAGGAGTAAACAAAAGAAGGGGAGGATTTTTTTCTCAATAAAACGTTCGAGCTGCATAAAATTGCCTCTGGAATTTAATTATCCTTCTTATATTTCTTTATTCTGACCTTTTATTCTGATTTTTTAGGCTGGTTTATGATTAACTGAATCAAGTATGAACTCTACTGCTTTGTTTAAATCAGTTGCACAATAGTCTACAGAAATCTTAGTCTGGGAATTGTTTATTAGAATTGTCTTACAACCAGCAGATTTTCCTGCAGCAATGTCAGAATCACGATCACCAATCATCCATGAATTCTTAAGATCGATTTTGTGTTTTACAGATGCCTCTTTGAGCATACCTGGTTCGGGTTTACGACAGTGACAAATTTTCTTATAACGATCCACTTTACCTTCAGGGTGATGGGGACAAAAATAGATATCATCAATTATCGCACCAAGATCATTAAGAGCATTAATCATTTTTTTATGAAAACGCAACACGGCTTCCTCTTCACAATAACCTCGGGCAACAGCAGACTGGTTACTCACTACTATTACAATAAAACCAGCTTTGTTGAGCTTAGTTATAGCCTCCCCCGCTCCAGGGAGAAGCTCCATATCAGAAAGCTTATTTGGGTAACCACAATCAACAGTTATTACCCCATCACGATCAAGAAAAACTGCCCGTGCATTTGAATTCATTTTATTGCCCTTTATTTTAGATCTTCCAGAGTGACAGATGGATGCCTGCGGGAGATTGCCTTGGCGCATCCCTTGTTTGCAAGTTCAACTGCCTCGTTTAGATTTTTGCCCAAGCACAGGCTATTTGCAACTATGGCAACGAAAATATCACCTGCACCAGATACGTTAACTATGTCATGCGCCAATGTGGGGTATGTCTTTGGTGGTTTCCCATCAACAATAGTTGCACCCCTGCCGCTTCGCTTAACCACCAAAATCGCACCAAGCATTTTGGAAAGTTTTGTCGCGTTTGGAATTATGATGTCATCTTCGTTTGAAGGCTTAAGGCCAAGAGCAATACAAAGTTCCTTGTAATTTGGCACGAAAATGTCTGACCCTTTATATTCATAGACGGACTTTTTGGTGTCAACTATGATTTTGATTTTCCTTGAACGGGCACACGATATGGTTTCATCTATTATTGCTTTTGTCATAAGCCCTTTATTGTAATCAGAAACCACCACAAGATTGGCTGTGGATATAGCAAGACGAACATTGGCTAGTATTTTTGATTCTGTTTCTCGATCGAGCAGATCACGCGATTCGTGATCAAGCCTAAGAAGCATTTGGAAATATGGACTGGTTGCTATAAAGCGTTTTTTAGTAATAGTTTTTCTTTTCTTGTCCCGAAGAATATATTTGGATGAAAGATTATCGCGTTCCAGCAGGCTAAATGCATTATTAGCACCTTCATCTTCACCCACTACAGAAATAAAGTCAACTTCAGCACCAAGAGTACAAAGGTTAGTAGCCACCAAACCGGCACCACCTAGAAACTGTTCTTCTTCTTCTTTTTCAAGTATGGGAACTGGTGCTTCAGGAGAAATGCGTTCCACTGAACCATAAACGTACTTGTCTACCATCAGGTCGCCAATAACTACAATCTTGGGTTTTTTCAACATTTTATCAACCAAATATTTCATTCTCTACGATCTCGCAGACTATATGTATTACCATGATATGCATTTCCTGTATTCGCGGAGTGCTATCCGATGGCACAACAAGATATTTTTGAACAATTTTTTTGAGCTTCCCACCATCTTTTCCAAGGAGTGCAAATGTCGTAAGGCCAAGCTCATTTGCTTTTTTTGCAGCGGAAAGAAGGTTAGGCGAATTACCGCTTGTACTAATTAGAACAAGAAGGTCGTCTTTCTTTCCAAGAGCTTCGACCTGCCTGGAGAAGACGTTTTCAAAACCATAATCATTACCTATAGCTGTCAGGGCACTTGTATCAGTACTAAGCGCGATTCCAGCAAGCGCACGGCGTTCTTTCATGTAGCGCCCTGTGAGTTCGGCTGCAAAATGCTGGGAATCTGCAGCACTTCCACCGTTTCCACAGATAAGTATTTTACCGCCGGATTGAAGAGTGATACGAACGATTTTGGCAAAATCAGAAATTGCAGGGGCTAGGCTTTTCATTTTTGAAACTACTGCACCATGCTCATCAATAAAGTCGCTAGGGCCTTTAGTCATACTATGACTTTCTTGCGAACTTTTTAAATTCCCATTCTTCCCTTTGATTGTATCTTTTCTATGATGGAAGTAACCGAAAATCCGCCTACAAATGGAATTATTTTGACATTTCCTCCTAATTCCTTGACAGTTTGGTATTCTGGAAGTTGGGTTGCCTTATAGTCGCCACCCTTTACATGGACATCGGGATGAACCACTTTGAGCAGCTCGATTGGGAGATCCTCTGAAAAAGGCACAACAAAATCAACGACCTTAAGGGAATCGAGCACAATCATTCTGGATTCGAGTGAGATTATTGGTCGGCTCTCGCCCTTTAGTTTTTTTACCGATTGGTCGCTGTTTATACCGACAACAAGCACATCGCCAAGTTTCTTTGCCTGGCTAAGGTAGATTACATGCCCCTTGTGAAGGATATCAAAGCAGCCATTGGTGAAGACGATTTTTTTGCCTTCTTTTCTAAGTTTTTGTAGTTTTTTCGAAAGTTCCTCCCGATCAGAAATTATCATTTAACTTCACCCGTTACTTGGCTATTTGCTTTCGAATTTTTAGCGATCATGATGGCTTCTTTGAAATTATCCATAATGGCATTTATGAGTGTTGAGTTTTTTACAGACTGGTTATAGTATTCATTTTCAGATGGGTGGAGAAGTAGGGCAGATCGATTCTTCCCCATAAGAAGAGACAGGTTGGATGTAAGGTTTTTCACCTCACCATCGATCTGGGGTGGCCATAGAAGATGGATAAGGCTCAATTTTTTCGAACCGCCATATATAACTACAGAAAGTGGGCAAAACATAGATGCAAGATGCGAAATTCCATGATCGACACCAACATAAAGTGATGCAGATAACGAGAGGGAACAAATTTCAGGGAGAGCTGGTGAGATAAGCTTTGCCACAAGATTGTTTGAATTGCATTCTTTAGAAAAGAATTCTGCAGCTTCTTTTTCCCATTGGTTGTTTGGATTTGTAAGCACTAAAACAGTATGTGAAGGGAATTCTTCGCAAATTACCTTTGCTGCAAGTGCAAGATGGTTATTATCGATTCTTTTGTAGTCAAGATCTCGGAAAAGGTGGACTAAGATAGTTCCACCCTTCAGTTGTTTTTTAGATTTTGAATACATATGTGGGGTTTGCCCAGACATTTTTATTTCAATCCTGGAGCGAACTCTTTCAAAAAATTGTGAATAGCTTGCTTTTATTTTTGCAACATGCACAAATTGCTCGAAAACTACCTTGCTTATGCGCTCATTGGAATTTGCCAAAATTTCTTTTGGATGTGCACCGCAAAGCCAGAGAACAGGACGAAAAACACAGTTGTATAATAATCTCTCTCCAACTCTTTTTTTCTGAAGTGGGATTGGAATGACACACCCCGCTTGTTTACCCATCTCCATTGCAAGTGAAAAGAGACGCCTGTCGGCTAGGATGGTAAAGTCATACTCGGAACTCTTGGCACTGCTAAATTCGCTTTTTTTCAAAAAACGAAGAAGACCACCTTTGATTTCTTTCTCGAAAAACAGTTTCCCGATTGGAAGCGGATCTCCGGTTGTATAAACCACATCAACAGAATAATTTTCCATTGCAAGAAGGAAAAGTGGCGAGAATGAGATCACATCTCCCAGGCCGACATTATAGGCCAAAAATAGGACTTTTTTCATAAGCCAACCTTTAGGTAGTCAGTAATTGCAGATTTTAAGTCCCATGATGGAGAATAACCAAGTTCAGAGTGCACCTTGAGAAGTGATGCCTGAGTATGATCCTGGTATTTT
>JAHFFJ010000025.1 GCA_023248035.1 Microcaldota archaeon | reverse complement strand
TTTGCGATACCGACTATCTGAATCTGGCCTATCATTATCGATTCATCGCTTTTTCCCCTAAAACCTTGAGGAAGAGTTTGTTTTGCCGCTTTACATGCAGCTGCTATTACCGAGGCTTCCTCTACTGCCATAGGTATTACTCTTTCTTTGCCATTTACGACAAAGTTTGTTGCAATGCCTATAGGCAGGTGAATTGCACCTATGACATTTTCCACCATCTTGTCAGCCTTTTCCATCTCGAGTGCGCCACTATCAACCAGTATTTTGGCTTCTTGCGGGCTAATCAATTTGGCCTTTTCCAGCCTTGTAAGCCTTTCTTTTAATGTGAGTTTGTAAAATCCGCTCGTATCCATATTCATCAGTTCCGTTATGGAATTCATCTAGTTAAATATGATCATAAACCACTATCCTAAATTTTAAAGCCACAAATAACTCACCTATAGTTACTTTCAAGCTTATCTAATGCCGTGCCCATGTTGGAAAACGCACTTTCCGCCTTTTTTATGTAGAATTCTCTAAAAATCTCCCGCAGATTTTTACCCTCACCATTGCCAAGGTAATATCTGCCCTTTTTCCTGCTCAATATTCCGTATTCGGTTAATCTCTGGAGATGGTAATAAACCGCTTTTAGGTTCTGTTTTGTTTGGGTGAATTCCTCGAGTTTCTTAACTATATCCACTGTGGTCGGAGTCTGGTTTCTCAAATGGAAGTCAAAAATGACTTCTAAAATATCCAAAAGAAGTCGCCTGCTTTCATTGGGCATTATCATTCCCATAGAAAGGGCAATCCATCTTATCAACGATTTGCGTGCAAGAAGGACATCATCCGGAAGTGCGAGTTCCCTTATGATAACCTCTGAACGTATTAGTCTCGATTCGGGTATCATATACAAAATTTCCATAACAAAGGTTATAATGATAATTGTGGACTTAAGAATGGTGCAAAATTGATAAATCTTAATCTGCGTACCCATCCTGAAGTGTTATTTGGGTTTTCAAGCAACTACATTGAGCTAATTCTACGAGTTGAAAATTCGGGTGTTTCTCCGATGTGGATCGAGGCAGAAATCCATGTTCCTGAAAACCTTTCCCTAAGTCCAAACAACTCACTTAGAAAAGGGCGGCTAAGAATAGGGATTGTTTCAAAGAGCGAATTTCTTGAGAAATCTACAAGGATTTACAGCAACAGCCTTACTAACCCCAAGATGTACCGATGTAATGTGACACTATACAGCTTCAGTAAGGATGGTGTTATAGAAAACAGGGTGGATAAGCCGATAAATATCCGCTGTGAAATTAAGAAGCAGGCAGCACTTTAACTACATCCAAAACCAGTTAAAATATTTTTATATGTCTGTCAGCTACAAGGTGCGAAAAATAACCTAAAAAACCAGCGATTGCAAAGGAAAATCCTGCAATAAGATAAACCAGAACACCAAAAACAAAACATGCAAGAATTGTGTGGGTTATTCCCCGGTGTTTTGGCTTGAAAATCATAAAGAGAACAAAATATCCGCCCATCAATGCAAGAAAAACTACTGCTCCAGAAATTATCCCATTCAAACTAGGAATGCATATTTTACCCATACACGCTGCACTATATCCTAAGGCTAATGAAAAAATCCCAAAGCAAAAATTAGCTATTTTTCTTCCTTTACTCATGTCATGGTCAAGATCGGGCATAAGGGCGCTTAGTGCGCCTATAATTGTCATAAACAAAAGAGAGATATCTCGTGTGCCCATTAAATAGAAAAAAACCAGTGCAAAAACTCCCCCAATAAACATGTGTGCGCGCCAGTTCATGTCATCATCCTAGAGATGTTTATCTGATTTTCTAATCAATGCAAGAAAAATTGGTACGGGTATAAACCATATGTCATCTTTTGGGTCAGTTTCATTTTTCGTTAATACTATTGTCATATCTACATTTTCTAATTTTTTTATCTCTCTTAAACTTGGTTCTTCCTGGTATTTTACCTCAATTCCTATGTTCCCTACGGTTTCTGTCTTAAATACAAAATCGATCTCTTCGTTGTCTTTGCGGTAAAAACTAAGGAATGTTTCTGTTTCTTTTCGTATCGGTATCTCCTCGCTGGCCCGAATGGTGCTCCCTACAATACATTCAACCAACATTCCGATTTTCCTCTCGTCCTCAAGCAGTTCCAGAGAGTAATCGAATGGTTTTTTTCCTGATTCCTTGCTTCTTATCGAGTGAAGTATGAATGGATCGGAAATGTACATTTTTTTGAGATACCCATCTCCAATATAATTTTCGAGCTTATCTATGATCATCCATTTGTTCAGGCTTTTTACATATTCCTCCACTGTCTGGGGATGAAGTGCCGTTTCCTCGCGTTCTTTTTTCGCTATTCCGGAGTATGTCGAAGTTCCTGTAGCTGACTCAAGGTCGGAAATGGCGTAAAGTATTTTTTCTGCGGTTGAGCTTTCCTTACCAACAAGGTTTAATTTTTCCAATATTGCCCGAAGGATATCCTCGTAAATTCTGTCTTCTATACCAGGTCTTTTCACTTCTTCACCCATCAACTTAGCAACCCTAATTTGTTCCAAACTTGCGTAATAGCTGTGGATTGCCTCTGGAAAGCCACCGGTTTTAAGATAAATATCGAATAATACCCCGATTTCTTTCTCATAATCAAGGAGGCGGCCAAAAAGTATGTCCCGTATCTTCTCTTTAGGATCGTTGAGCGAAAACGACGGCGAAAGAGAGGTGATTATGTTTTTTCCTATTTCCTGGGTTATCCCATATGATGCAAGTGTAGTCTGATAATAATGTGCCCCAGTTAGAGTCAAAATAATAAAATCCCTGAAGGTTAGTGGTCGGACAAGAAATTCATTGCCACTTATTCCGCGTCCACTTAGTTTATTCCCACCTTCTTCGAGGAGTTTTGGATCGGAGCCCGTGACAAAGGTTACGCAGTTCCTCAGTGATCCTACATCATACTCACCTTGCAGTACCTCTTCCCAGCCTTGACACACAGTTACTTCATCTAAAAAAATATATCTGAGCTTCTGTTCCCTATTCTTATCGAAGTAAAGCCTTATCGTCTTTCGTAGATGTGAGGGTGTATTCAGTTTCAAACCCTCTATGTTTAGATAAAGAATCTCATGGGAATCAGCTACAATTTTTTTCTTTATGAGTTCCGTGATCACCTGCTTCATATATGTGGTTTTTCCCACTCGCCTTGGCCCCTTCAGAAGAAATATTTTGCCGCTGCTAGGTTCCAGCTTTTCGAATTGGAGCCGGGAGATGGGGGACAAGCTTAAGCCGTATCTCCTAAGGAATGAAAGTTCGCGATCTTGTTCTTCGTAAGCATCTGACTTCCACCACGGATTTTGTTCACCAAGATCTTGTCCGTATCTTACCATAATCTAATATTATAACATTAGTTTTTTAAATATATCTGTGATTTTAATATATAATTTTGGTCTTATTTTAATATTATGGTATTAATTTTACTATTTACGAGCGTATTTGCTGCTTCAGATTAAAAGAAAGAAAAAAAATAAAAACTAAGAGATTTGGTAGCTTACACTAACTGTTGCGCTTACCTCTATCTCTCCACCAGAAAGCTCGGTTGGTGCACCCGCATCCATCATCCCCGTTTTCATATAATATGGTTGGGGGTAGCTAAAAGATTGGCTTGCTGAAAGTGGTTTACCAAGTGTCACTCCCATTCCCTCTACAATTGCCTCTGCTTTGACTTTTGCATCGGCTGAAGCTTGCTTTAAGAGCGTGGTTTCCAGATCGTTTCTTGTTTTATCCTTAAGGGTAAATTGCACGTAATCCACAAAAGTCTGGTTCATTCCTGCAGTTGATGCAGAGTCTATTATTTCCCCTCCCTTATCGATCTCCTCTATATTTAGGTGCAGGGTGTGTATCGTTCGATAACCACTCAAAACACTATCGTAATTACAATATCCGGTTTCCTTATTGCAAATTGTTTTACTATCATATATAGGTTGAACCTCGTAAGATATTGTTTTTATTTCAGAATCTTTAAGGCCTAGTAATTTAAGTTTTGCCAATAAATCCGAATTTACTTTTGCGTTTTCTGTCTGCGAATCCTTTGCATTACTAGATTCAGTTTGCACCCTTAGTTGAATCATTAACAAATCCGGTGCTATACTATCTGAGACAGTTGAAGAAACCGAAACAGAATGTTCAACTGGATTGCTCGAAACATAAACATCGGAAGGATTTACCGTTACTGTCGGGGCATAATTCCCTCCAACAAGTAAATATGCTCCTCCTACCATTCCTAATGCAAGCAACAATGCTGCCAAAACAATCTTTCCATCGTCATTCATTTTATCACCCAGTACCTTTTGAAAAAGGTACCCAAAAACATATTCACTTACTTTCCTACATATTCACCTAATTTACTACAAATCCCCATTGCATCTGGCGTTTCCTTATTGGGAATATAATCGGTACAAAAATAACCTGCGGGACAACTAAAGCCTGCTATCCCACCACATAAACAAACAGTTCCATTCCAATTCCCATGGTGACTATCGCACATTGTTTGATCTAATGGTTTCGTTTGGTTATTGTTTGGCTTCTGTCCACCTAGACATCCGTACATCAATATTAAGGCAATAAGACCAAGATAAATTTTCATATAACCTATGCTAGGACTGGGAAATTTAAACCTCTATTGTTTTGTTGCGGTGTGAGCCGAAATTACTAATAGCTAGAAAAATGTGTGTCAAATGATAGATTTTTAAGTATTTATTTCTAATATATTATATTAAAATTAATCTAATTCAAATTAAACTTATCCGGTGGAAATATGGCTTTACAACATCAAATTCATGGAAAAGAATTGTTAAGAGTTAATGTTGCAGGTCAAAAAAAGAATATTGTGGTTCTTCGAGGTAACTCTTCGATCAAACTTTTTGAAGCTCATCCTTTAGTAGAAGGTTTTAATGCTGAACATGGAACTAATCTCAAAGTTGTATCTTATAACGTGGCTGATGTTGCGCAAACTGTAGGTGAAACTTGGAGAAGTCTGCCTGCATATGCTGTTGATGCTTCTATTGCTTATGAAAAACCAGGTAAAAAATTGGGAAACGAGATTGTATTTGCTGCTCGAAATGAACCAAGAGTAGTTTTGGCAACAGGTAAATACAAAGGGGAAAAAGATGTTGCACTTGTAGCTCAAGGACTAAGTTCAGCTGATTTTAAGAAAGATAGAAATTCCATTATTTTGGATATTCCAGAAAACAGATTGATTGTAGTTCCGAATTTCCCAGATGTAGATGATTGGTATATGCCACATGCTGAAACAGGAGTTCCTACTGGTGGAAAAGTAGCTCAAAATTCAGACGCCAGGTACCTCTATGGATTAAATGACTCTTCATATGTGGGCCTTCTGGCCCGCGACGACGACTTGAACGACTGGGGGCAGGGCGTCGATGTGGACTGCAGGGCGTCCGGCCGTTTCGGGGTGGTGGCGGAAGTCCCCGTTTTTGATGTTCCAAAAATTGAGGCACTTCTAACGAAATAGGTTAAAGAAATTGAGTAAACAACTAGTTAGCCTGTTTTTTCTTATCCAATTTTCTCTTTATCGCCTTTAAGCTCACAAAACTGTCTCTTTCCATCTCATCAAGCCTAAATGCAATCATCTTTTTCTGCTCATCAAGCCTGGGTATCAAGACAAATTCGAGTGCATTCACTCTTCTCTTGGTTTTTTCTATTTCAACAATTAGTCGTTTCATTGCAGTTTCCGTTTCTGCAAGTTTCACTACCATTTCCAAAATTTCGTTGAAATTACCTACTGCGTTGTCTATTTTTGCACTCGTTCCTGCAATAGAATATGTTGGCAGGCTAAGGAAATGAGGAGATTCCATCTTTGTTGTTATATTCGGTATCTTTACCCCCATGACATTCCTGACTTCGATATCCACTTCGATATCTTTCCTTAAATCAAGTGAAACCTTTGTCAGATCCTGCATATTATGGTAGGTTTCTGCAAATCCAAGCGATCGGTATCCGCGCACCATTTTTTCTGCAAGCTGTCCACGAAGATCCTGCGCCTTTTTTAGGATCTTAAAGAACTCGAGTATCAGGGCATCGCGTTTTTGTTTGAGCAGTTTATGACCTTTTTTGGCTAGAACTATCCTTTCTTTGGTCTTGATAAGTTCCATCCTTGTCGGATTCACATCACTTGCCATACAAATTCCCTGGTTTCATTTATTCCTATAAATCTCTTCTTCTTTATTTTTTCTGATCAATTTCCGATTTCTTCTTCATGTATTTAGGTATGTGCTCCCGTTTCACTCTCTTTAGTTCTTCCTCTGGTAAGATCGATAGCAGTTCCCAGCCTATGTCTAGGGTGGTTTCTATATCGCGATTCTCATACGCTCCTTGCATGATAAATCTCTTTTCAAATTCATCAGCGACCTTGAGGAATTTCCTGTCGGTTGCAGAAAGTGCTTCCTCACCAACAACAGCACTAAGGCTTCTTAAATCACGGCCATTTGCATAAGCTGCATAAAGCTGGTCGGACACACCTTTGTGGTCTTCACGGGTTTTCTTATCTCCAATACCAGAATTCATCAAACGCGAAAGTGATGGTAATGGGTCTACTGGCGGGTAGATGTTTTTTCTATGAAGATCTCTGCTAAGGAGAATTTGTCCCTCAGTAATGTAACCGGTAAGGTCAGGTATTGGGTGGGTTTTATCATCACCAGGCATAGTAAGAACTGGAATCTGTGTTACCGAACCCGTACTTCCACGAACCTTACCTGCTCTCTCGTAAATAGTAGAAAGATCGGTGTACATGTAACCTGGATAACCTCGTCGTCCTGGAACTTCCTGTCTTGCGGAAGAAATTTCACGCAGAGCTTCGCAGTAATTGGTCATGTCTGTGATAAGAGTAAGGACATGCATGCCCTGCTCATAAGCAAGATATTCTGCAGTAGTAAGTGCAAGTCTTGGCGTAATTATACGTTCAACCGATGGATCATCTGCAAGGTTAAGGAAAAGTACGGCATTTTCAAGAGCGCCAGTTTTTTCAAAGTCTCTCATGAAGAATGATGCTTCTTCGTGGGTAATGCCTATTGCTGCAAATACAACTGCAAATTTCTCATCGGTTCCCCGGACTTTAGCCTGCCTTGCTATCTGAACTGCAAGCTGGTTGTGTGGAAGTCCGGCACCAGAGAATATCGGAAGCTTCTGACCTCGAACGAGCGTGTTCATTGCATCTATGGTCGAAATTCCAGTCTGGATAAATTCATTAGGCATTTCACGTGAATATGGATTAATTGGGAGCCCTGCAATATCTACTTTTTCCTTTGGTATGACTTTTGGGCCCTTGTCTTTAGGTTCTCCAAGACCGTTAAACACTCTTCCAAGCATGTCTGTAGTGAGGCCAAGCCTCATAGTTTCTCCAATGAATCTTACTGTAGTCTGAGTGGTACTTATGCCTGCAGTTGGTCCAAAAACCTGCACCACTGCGGTGTTTTTGCTCACATCAAGCACCTGGCCTTTTCTTCTTTCTCCTCCGGGCATGAGTATTTCGACTATTTCATTATAGCCTACTCCACTCACATCAGAAACCACTACTAAAGGTCCTGCAATTTCCGTGATTGTTTTATATTCTTTCATAAGAATTACCTTTTTTATCTGCTTGACATGATTTTTTTACCAGTTCATCAAAGCCTGCGTCTATCTCAGCGTCAAGCTTTTCAAATTCCTTATCATTGGTTATTTCCTTCATTCTGCCAATCAATCCACGTACTTTTAGTTCCTGGATCTTTTTTAGTTGAACCCCAAGATCGAGTGCACCATTTGAACGCTCACTAAATTTCATAATTGTTTTAAGCATGCTATATTGTTTTTTCATCTCGCAGCGGGCATCAATGTCACTATAAGCATTCTGCTGAAGATAATCTTCTCTTAGCATTTTAGTTACCATGAGCACAGCCTGCTCTTTTTCTGGAAGTGCATCTGGACCTACCAGCTGTACTACCTCCTGTAATTCAGCTTCTTTTTGCAGCATAGCCATAGCACTTTTCATAAGCGGACCAAATTCGCTGGATATATTCTGAGCAAACCATTCTGAGAGGCCACCTTCATATAAGGTGTAACTCTTAAGCCAGTTAATGGCTGGGAAATGCCTCTTATAAGCAAGTGAGGCATCAAGTGCAAGAAATACCTTGGTCACACGAAGGGTGTTCTGGGAAACTGGTTCAGAAATATCTCCACCAGGGGGAGAAACTGCACCGATTATTGAAATCGATCCATACCTTTCTTCATCTTCACTCGATAAGCATCGAACTCGTCCTGCTCTTTCGTAGAACTCTGCAAGTCTTCTTGCAAGGTAAGCTGGATAACCTTCCTCTCCAGGCATTTCTTCCAGCCGGCCACCGATTTCACGCATAGCTTCTGCCCATCTTGAAGTACTATCTGCCATCAGTGCGACATCATATCCCATATCACGGAAATATTCCGCAATCGTTACTCCTGTGTAAATGCTAGCTTCACGTGCAGCAACTGGCATGTTTGAAGTGTTTGCTATAAGCACTGTTCGTTGCATAAGTGGTTTGCCACTTTTTGGATCGATAAGGTGCGGGAATTCAGTAAGTACATCAGTCATCTCGTTTCCTCGTTCCCCACATCCAATATAAACCACGATCTGGGTATCAGAGTATTTTGCAAGGCTCTGCTGAGTAACCGTTTTTCCCGATCCAAATGGACCAGGTATGCATGCTGTTCCTCCCTTTGCAATCGGGAAGAAAGTATCAATAACCCGCTGACCGGTAACTAACGGTATGGTTGGCGGGAACTTCTCGATTACTGGCCTGGATTTTCGAACGAACCATCGTTGATACATCTTAATAGGATATTTTTTCCCCTCAAAAGAAATGCTTCCTAGCTCATCTTCTACTGTGTACTTACCCGATGCAATGGTTTCGATCTTACCTTCATATGAGGAAAGTATGCGGTGCTCGATAAGTTCAGTTTCCTGAACGGTTCCAATAATATCTCCAATTTTAACCTTATCTCCTTTCTTGGCTTTTGCCTTGAAATCCCATTTCTTTTTTCTATCCAGTGCCGGGACTTCAATACCGCGGGTAATGAATACGCCACCCGCTTTCTCCTCTATTACTTTGAGGGGCCTTTGGATTCCATCATAAATACTTTCTAAAATTCCCGGGCCCAATTCTACCGAAAGCGGTTGCCCTGTGGAAACCACTGGTTCACCAGGTTTAAGGCCTGAGGTGTCTTCATACACCTGAATAACTGAAGTGGTACCAACAATCTTGATTATTTCGCCAAGTATTCTTCCTTCACCAACGCGAACGACATCGTAAAGTCTTGCTTCTGGTAAATATGCTTCAACAACTGGCCCACTTATTCTTTCAATGCGACCTTCTTCTTTTGCCATTATGATCCCTCTTTTCGAATTTTTTTAGTTTAAATTTCAAGAGCACTACTACTTCTTAGCCCCAAGGTCAAAACCAAGAGCTCGCTTTATCAAATCCCTTATCTGGTCTCCTTCCACGCTCTTCCCGCTTTGGTCAGGCATGGGAATTACGACCGGATAGGCTATGCTATCGAGTTTTTTCTTCAATCTCCAATCAACACCGCTTAACATCCTTTCATTCGTTATTATGATTCCATAATCATTATTGCTCAGACTTTTTTCCAATTCGGATTGGAAATCTTTTTCATTTACCTGCATGGTATTATCTACGCCTGCAAGTTTGAACCCCATTACCAGGGGCCCATCACCAATTACGAATATTTTTGCTTTCATATTATTCCTCGTCTAAAATCCAATTTATCTATATCCTTACCTATGCAACTACGAGCATCGATCTTACTTCACTTTCACTAAGTCCAAATTCCTTTCCCTTAGCTATTTTTCTAAGGTTGTTTATTTCTTCTTCCTTAAGAAGCAGGAAACCGATTATCACTCCGGCAGAAAGCATGGCACTCCTAAATGCAAGAACTTTTTGTGCGGCAATAGATTTTTCGAGTGCTATTTCGAGTTCATAAAGGCTTCCTTCCTTCTCCTTTATGTTGTAGAATCTTGAACTGATTATAGTCATTACATGTGCCAGGTCTTTACACTCAATTATTTTATCCAAAAATAACTTGTTTAAAGTTCCGCCACGTATTAGGCTCTTAATTATTTTCTCCCTTGGGGCACCATAAGCCTTTAACCTCTCAATTATCATTACATTCTTTGCATCTATCTCTTTTCTTATTATCTCACGTATGCGTAGGAAATCTTTGCCCCCAACTTCAGAAAGTACATTATCCATGAAAAGATAGATGTAGCTATCCATCTCTCCTTCTATTTTTGTAAGCAAGGACTTATCATCTTGAGTGCCCGCCCTTATTCCCCTTGCCTTACCCGATTTATCCTGTCTGCTAAATGAAATAAATCGGCTTCCAAGCTCGGTTTTTCCAAGTTCCTTAAGCAGATTATCGGTTTTAAGTATTTCCTTAAAATCATCCTCGCTAAGTCCACCAATATCGAAAAGCAATGGCCTGGTTTGATCGTAATCCATGCCCAATCTTCTTGCGTTGATGAGCGTTTTGATATTCATAAGGTCCCATCTTGCAAGGAGCACCTTTAGGGCTTTCTTGTCACTTTTTGGGGCAATCTTTATCAATTTCCGAACCAGTCTTGCAAATCCCCGCGATGCAGCATTTTCTATAAGCAAAGAACCCGAATAGTTCACTGAAGCTGCTGCAAGGTCATTTTTGTAGTTTGTTCTTTGAAGCAGCTCCACCATCGCTTCGATGCTGCCTACCTTTATCATCTCTTCAAGGGCATTGCTACGTAATATCATTCCTTTCATGGCCTTTACTCTGGCATTGGAATAGCCGTACTTAAGTGCACGACTCTCTATCCTGGGTAACCGGCTCACAAAACCGTAATAGCTACTCATAATACGGGAAAGCATCATTTGCCTCCGAAAAGTTTTTCATTCACGTTCTTCCTCATTTCATCTCTTCTGGTTTCAAAAATTGTTTCAATAGTGTGGTCGGATATGATCTTTCCATTTGCACTTTCTGCAACCAGACCCCCAAGGCCTTCAAGATCCTCTACTACCTTCACGTTTTTGGGTGCTGACAACAAAGCCTTATCACCTTTTAAGACATGTATAGTAGAGCCAGGTCCAACATCACTTATAGCCTGGCTAAGGGTAGTACTCAGGAGTTTTTTGTAATCTCCACTTTTTCGCATGGTATTAAGAACTTCAAAAAAATCTTCGAGAACGCTTTTTATGGCATCCTCCCGTGCTTCGGCAAGTATCCGTCTTGCTTCAAGCCTAGCCCAGGCTAGACGCTCTTCACGCTGCTCTTCCAAACGGCTCTCTAATTCTTTTTCAGCCGTTGATTTCATCGCTGCGCATCGTGCGCGCTCTTCTTCGAGCATAGTCTTAGCCTGCTTTTGTGCATCCTCCACTATTCTAGCAGATTCCTGCTGAGCTTCGGAAAGAAGCGAGCTCTTAAGCTTCTCTATCCCCATTTGAGCACCTTAAGCTCCAATGCGGAAGACCATTAACAGGGCAACAACGAAACCAAGCAATGCAATAAGTTCGGGCAATGCAAGATAAACCAAAATATTCTTTTCAAGTTCTGGTCTTTCTGCCGCCGCTCCAAGTGCTGCACTTCCCAGTGTTCCCTGAGACCAAGCTGCTGCAAGGGCGCTCATTGCCATCGCAATACCCGCACCAAATGCAAGGCCTGCTTCTGTTCCCAATATTGGTCCTGTTATCGGATCTGCCATAATTTTCACCTCTAAAAGGAACCAAGGTTCCTTTTTATCCTCCTTTTATTTCTAACTTCGCTTTTATTTCTAACTTCGCTTTTATTTCTAACTTCCCTTTTATTTGATTCTCTTTTTCGAAAGAAAACAATGTTTCCTTTGAATGTGATGTTATTTATGATGCTTTCTTTAGTCCAAATGGTGCAAACACCTTTCCGCCTCCGTGAAGGAATTTTGATTTGAATTCTATGATATTGAGACGTCCCCCCTGTATCATAGCTTCAAACATTGCTATAAAGCAATTGGCCATGTGAAGCAAAAGGAAAATTGGCGCTATGATTAACGCAAGTATTCCCTGAGCAGGTACTGGCCTTAGAAACTCATTTATTACTTCTGCCAGTACCACACCGACAATTCCTATCGAAGCAATTCTTGTGTATGAAAGAATATTGCCTACAAGACCTGGAATTTCAAACACCCCAAAAATGCCTTCTGTTACAGCCAATATTATTACTGAAAGCACCAAAAGTACAAGTCCAGCTGGCATGAAAGCAGATCCCAAAATTCCCATAAGCGATCCGAGTGCAAAAAGCCCACCCAGTTCAATTCCTATCCATGCAATTTTGGCTATGCTGTGTTTTTTGTTATGGTTCCATTCGTTTATCGCACCTATTGCAAAACCTGCCCCAAGATGGACTGCACCTAAAAGCGCAGTTATTCCAAGCAAGCCCATAACATTTTCCATTCTGTGGAACCCCTCGTATAATGGCAAATGTGGTGCAGCAAAACCAATCCAGCTCCCTAAAAATTCAAGGAGGTGCAAATGATTCATTCCACCCCACTCATCGAATATAACCCCGAAAATTATGGTGGGGATTGCAGAATACAGCCAAATTTTTGAGACATTTCTTAGAATGTAGCTGTTCTTGAATGTCTTTAGGAAGAATAATGCTATGAATATTGAAAGTATGCCATAAATTACATCTCCCACTATCATTCCATATATTATGGGAAGGCCTATGAAATACCCAATAGTGGGATCAAATTCAAAATAACCTGGAGCAGAATAGCTTTTTGTTATGAATTCAAATGGCGATACAATTTCAGGATTTTCAAGTACTATTGGCGGTGCTTCATCATGGCCAAAGTGAACATCCTCTAACATGATTTCCGAACCGTATTTGCCTACTATGTCCTGAAGTTTGGGCATCTCCTGTTCAGTTAGCCAACACTCAATAACATAAAGATATTTTGAAGATGCAAATTTAGTTGCAATTGCCGATCGTTCGCTGGCTATTTCGAAAGATGCGATGAGGTTTTTTATTTCTCCAAAATTTGCCTTTGAAATAGTTTCTATGCCTGCTTTTATCTGAACCATTCTGCTCCTATTATTATTAATTTCGGCTTCCAAATTTTTCAAGGTGTCATTTGGTGTACTAGTACCCTGAGGTAATTCAATTGCAGAAAAGCCTGCCTCATTTAGTGAATTATCAACCTCTATCTCATCCTTATTATCGTAAAGAACGAGTATAACATTAGAACTTTTACCTGGTTTCGATATTACTGTTGCAAGTTTGTTTATTGCGGTTATTTTTTGTACCTCTCCAAGTCTATATCGGAGTTTTTTTGTGGTAAGTTTGCTAAAATCAACATCCCCAAAATGCAATGCTCTCTTTACCCTCTGCATCTTCCCGTCAAGTTCTTTTATATTATCTAAAATAGATGAATTTTCAGAAACTAGAGATTTTAATTTTTCATCAATGTCAAGTTTTGACATCTCCTTACCAGCATCATCTAAGGACAATACTTTGGTATCTGGTTTCAAACTAGCGGGAATGTTACTCTCAATAATACTAAGCAGACCTCTAAGTCTAAGGAGTTTGGCAGAAATATTATCAAAAGAAGGCAGTACTCGCCCTTCTTCCATACCATCGTATTTTGTTTTTTTAATCTCCACAAATCCAGCTTCATGGAGTTCTGTTATCAGTTTTTCCACTATCGTTCTTAGCACCAACATCCTGGCCTTTTTCATTTTTTTCGGTCGGAACATTTACTTCACTCAAATCGAGCTCAAGAACTCCTTTGCAAGCTTGGAAACGCCTGTAGAATCGAGCTTTTTTTTGTTTATCTTTTTTGCTTCTTCCTTTGCCGTGCCTACTATTTCGTCTATTTTAGCTTCTATTTCCTTTGAACCTTCCTTGAGGCGTTTGTCCTTAAAAGAAGTGATCTCATCGTTTTTTGCCATGCGCTCTTGAACTGCGCTTTCCCTGGCCTTTTTTATTATGTCCTCAGCTTTTTGTTTAGCCATAACAATGCGGTTGTCATACTCGTCTTCCGCATTTTTTATCTCTTTTACCGTTTTAGTAAAGTCTGACTGGTCTGAATCGTGCATTGCAACACCAAAAACAAGTTAAGTACTTATCAAAACAAATCTTTAAAAACATAATCCAATGAATTCATGTTGCCTTTCTCTATTCTGAGGGCTTTAAATACCATTAATTATATCTATGTAGGTAGTTAATGTCGATAAACCGACTAAAACAGATTTACTAAGCAGATAATGGCTGATATCTTATAGACTGATCTAGTTAGGAAGATAATGTTAGAAAATGAAAAATGAATGCTTAAAGAGGAGATATTATGGGTGCTTATAAGTATATCGTGGAAACATTGCAAAAACAATACAAAGAAAGGAGCGAATCCTACCGTGCGAGAATTATGACCTGGAGGGCAGGTCCTGCCATGGTACGTGTTGATGTTCCAACTAATCTTCCACGTGCACGAATTTTGGGTTACAAAGCAAAACAGGGTTACATAGTCGTTCGTACCCGTGTGGATAAAGGAAGAAGAACCCGAAGACGTTCAAGTGGTGGAAGAAAACACAAAAACTATTATCTTTTTGTCCAGCCCCAGATGTCCCATCAGGCAATAGCAGAACAAAGGGTAAATCGTATTTATAGAAATATGGAAGTTCTTAACTCCTACTGGGTAGGTGAAGATGGAAATTACAAGTTTTTCGAGATAATACTTGCTGATTCCTCAAAACCAACAGTAAATGTAAGCTCCGCTATAAGACAGGGGAAAGCTTTCCGTGGTCTTACCGCAGCAGGAAACTCACGTTCGCCAAGTAAGAAGAAGACTCCAAACAAGAAACTTCGCAGAAAGGCACTGGCCCGCAAGCCCTACCATTTCGAACCATATGTTAAGGTCGAAAGGGCAGAAAAAACTTTGGTGCAAGCAGATAAACCAAAAACTGCGCATCCAAAACAGGAAGGAAAAACCGAGCACAAACATGCTCCAAAGGCTAAAGTCGAATAGTTATGTTCGACATTCTCAAGTGCACTGCGAGTCCTGCTGCTTTTGGTTTTTCTAAATTCTATTCTTTTTCAGAAGTAAAAAACAAAATTGTTGAGCTTGAAAATCTCTCTCTTGCTGCTAATCAAAAGAGCAAAAAAATCCTTGTTGTTCTCAAAGACTATTCTTTTGATGATGGGGCAATGAAAATAATTGCCGAAAAGAAAGCAGTATGCTTCCTAATCGATCTTGGCCGTATCATCCGTTCAAAAGGTGTTGGACGTGCGATTCTTATATCAAAACTTCGTACTTTTCTTGCGCTTGGTATGAAGTATGGAGCATTCTATACATTTGCATCATTTTCTGAAAGCGAGAGCCAAATCCGGACTCCTGATGAAATTGCCCACATTGCAATGCTTCTGGGAGTTAATCGTGGGCAAACAAAATTCGCACTAAAGATGCTTGGGCATTATCTATAAATCTAATGAGTATTCACCCAAATCTTTTCCAGTAAGTATCTTATAAGCCAAAAGATATCTCTCACTTGTTTTTTGCACCACATCCTCAGGAAGTGCCGGAGGTGGGGG
>JAHFFJ010000068.1 GCA_023248035.1 Microcaldota archaeon | reverse complement strand
GTTCAACTGCAAAAATTTGGGCATCAATTGCCTGATCCTTGAACTGTACAGTGGTTGAACCAGAGATAACTTTGGTGATCGTAGCTATTTCAGCAACATGTTTTACACGCTCATAATCACGCTCGAAAAGTTTCCCGCTTGTTGGAGCAAATGAACTGCCGGCACCAAAAATACTCCCTGATTGCAGATTGGTAGGTGTTATTATCAGCGTTCTTGGCCCAAATGATTCAAGTTCCTTTAGTACATCTTTTTTTAGCCCCTGGACAAGACCAACCAGAAGCACTATAGAGGATATTCCCACCACGATCCCTAAAACAGTGAGGAAAGAACGGAGCTTGCGCTGGCGAAGGGAATTGATTCCATAACCTAGCACCTCCTGCAGGTCCATATCACTTACCGGTCAGTTTCAGTGATACTGGTTTTCTAAACTTGAAATACCAGACCCCTACGGCAACCATAACCAAGCCGATTACAAGTGGTAGGTTATCATCACCCTTTGCTGCTGGGTATATGGTTATATTCTGTTCAACCACCTTGGTCCTCCATTCACCGGACTGGTCACGATAGTGGATAGTTATCTCGATTGGATAGGTTCCTCCAGTAGTTGCATTGACATTAGTAACAAACTGAACAGTGGAGAAATCATCATTCTGCAAACCACCAATATACTGAACGTTTGAGATATCGAGTGAACGAAGGGCTGGTGATGAGATGCTTACATCGACATTGTCTATCCTATAAGATCCAAGATTGGATACAAGAACTGAAATGGTGTGCTCGCTGCCTAAAGTGAGTGGCAGTGGCTTTGCTTCCAGATAGATACCCACATCAGCATCTGAGGTAATTGTAAGAGGAACTTTGACACTTTCCTCTTTCTGTACATCTTTTTCAATCCAGGTTATTTTTGAATCTACAAGATTGACGCCGGGAGGAAGATCGGAGAATAATACTGCAGATGCAGACATGCTTTGACCAGGCCCAAGATCACCGAATTTCAGTTCACTTACATCCTTGAATCTGGTGCTGCTGTTTTGGAAACTAAGCCTTAGATCCTTAAGCGTTTCTGATCCCGAATTTTTTATTTCGAGAGTGAGACTGCTCTCTTTCTTACTCAATATGGAACTCTGCTGAATGAACTTAAGATCTAGTTTTTGATTCCTTATAGTCATTCTGAGATTCGAGCTTTGTGATTTACTAACTCCAAGTTCGTTTTCATAGGAGATGTTGAATGGGATATCGGTTGGTCCATCATCACTACCACGCGAATCAAGGGTTATATTTACTGCCGAGGTACCCGAAGCGATTGGTAGGAATTTTTCATTGATACCATAAAGAGCAACAGAGGAACTGTTTGGTATTGTAATTCTTAGGTTGGTTGCTTTCCCACCATTGTTGGTTATTGTAAGGATTACACTATCGATACCGCCGATTAGCTGCTTGTCAGTACCTAATGTAAGTATTGGTTCGTTAACAACGCTTATTGGGATGATGAGTCTTCTGGAAAAACTATTAAAGCCGCCAAGACCACTCGGGTTATCCGAAATACCGGTTATTTTTATTTCAACTGAATAGATCGAACTGGTAATATTTTGAGCTACTTTGAAGGGCAGGGAAACTTTAGTTGATCCGCCAGGTTCTATATCTCCAACGAACTGTTTTCCGACCATGCTTATTCCCGGAGGGGGTGTTATAGCCATATCAACTGAGCTTAGTATTTTCACATCACTATCAGTAACTAGAGGATTGGAGAGTTCAATTGTCACAACACCACTAGAACCAGGTTTGAAACTTTCTGCAGAAAGTGTCCAGTTTGGAACGGACAAACCTGCAAAACAAAAACCTGCCAACACCAAGACCAAAAGAACACTTCTCAGATTTACCATACTAACACCGATAGAGATATTTGCCATTTTTTCACCTTAATTTTTTCATCTTATTTTGACTGGTCTATTTTACCATCTTTTATTTTGACTACCCTGTGCGTAACTTTTGTTATTTGGGGATCATGAGTTATTATCACAATAGTTCTGCCCTGCTCATGAAGTTCTTTAAAAATGTCTAGGATTTCATGGCCAGTTTTTGAATCAAGATTACCAGTAGGTTCATCAGCAAGAATTATTTCTGGGTCATTTATCAGCGCCCTTGCTATAGCCACTCTTTGCCTTTGACCACCAGAAAGCTGGTTTGGTAGGTGATCTAATCGTTCCCCAAGACCAACCTGGCTAAGGAGAGCTGTGGCCTTCTCTTTTCTTTTGCCTTTGTGATGATCACGAAGTAAGAGCGGGAGTTCAACATTTTCAAGTGCGCTTAGTGAGGAGATTAGATTGAAGGTCTGGAAAACAAATCCTATTTTATCCCCCCGTACACGAGCCTGTTCATTTTCGTTCATGGTACTTGTTTCTATACCATCAACATAGCGCTTTCCGGATGTGGGGCTATCAAGAAGACCGATTATATGGAGAAGGGTGGATTTTCCTGAGCCGCTTGGACCTAGGATTGAGGTAAATTCGTTTTCCTTTATGGTAAGATCGAGACCTGCGAGTGCTTCGACACTAACTCCCTGTCCCATGTTGTAGACCTTAGTTATTTTTTCAAGCCGTAGCACATCTTTTACCATAGGATCACGATAAATTATCCAACCATCTCACGCATAAATGCCCTCTTAAGAGGTTTACTTTGCATGTGTTTTTTGATTTTTAGAAGAGCAATTTTACCTGCAGGAGTTATACTGTAGACTTTTCGCTCCCTTTTGCCTTTCAATTCTTTTACCTGCGTTATGAGACCACTTTTTGTCATGGCCTTGAGGATTGGATAGAGGTTACTTGGAGTTATTACCCGCACGCCCCCCTCACATTCCAGGCGTTTTATAAGTTCATATCCATGCACACTTCCTTTTGATATCATCCAAAGAAGGAAAGTTGAAAGCATGTGTCGTAACATGTGTTTTTCGAATACTTTTTTTGATTTGGGATTTTTCCCTTTGTCAAATATATCCATAATGAGATATATATAAAATCAGATATATATTTAAATAAGATTATACCCTCAAAATTATACCCCCAAAAGCGCACAGCACCAAAAGCATTATGGTAGAATTTTGCCAGATATTTTAATTTCTTTGTTCAAATATAGAAAGATGACAGAATACAGTATTTTTGATTTATCATTGGCTGAGGCTGGAAAACTTAGTATCGAATATGCGGAAAAGAACATGCCGATTATGCTAAGGATAAGGAAGGAGTTTGGAAAATCAAAACCATTTAGAGGACTGGTTGTGGGGATAGCGCTCCATGTGACAAAAGAAACTGGAGTACTTGTCAGGACTCTTGCAGAAGGTGGGGCAAAAGTAGTAATAGCAAGTTGTAATCCACTTTCCACCCAGGATGATGTTGCAGCAGCTTTGGTTAGTGAAGGATTCATGGTCTTTGCAAAAAAAGGATGTACTAAAGATGAATATTATAGCTATTTGGAATCAGTGGTGAAGGAAAAACCAGACATTACAATCGACGATGGATGCGATCTAGTCACGCTTATCCATACTAAATACCCCGAACTTACAAAGAAAATTATAGGTGGATGCGAAGAGACAACAACTGGAGTGATAAGGCTCCATTCCATGGAGAAAGAGGGCGCACTAAAATATCCGGTTGTTGCTGTAAACGACAATAAAACCAAGCACTTGCTCGATAATTATTATGGTACAGGACAATCAGCAATAGATGGAATATTAAGGGCGACAAATGCATTAATAGCAGGTAAAATTTTCGTAGTTTGCGGATATGGCGATTGTGGGAAGGGAGTTGCTATGCGTGCAAAAGGCATGGGAGCAAATGTAGTAGTAACCGAAGTAGATCCCTTTAGGGCTCTTAGTGCCACACTTGATGGGTATAGGGTGATGCCAATTGCAGATGCTGCAAGGATAGGTGATATTTTCCTTACCGTAACCGGAGGAAAACATGCGATAGGAATTGAGCACATAAAAACCATGAAAGATGGTGTTATTTTGGCGAATGCAGGCCATTTCGATATTGAAATAGATGTTAGTGGGTTGGAAAAGAAAGCTAAAAATAAAAAACGAATCCGAAAATTCCTTGATGAGTACACCCTTGAGAGTGGTAAGAAAATTTATGTTTGTGGAGAAGGCAGATTAGTCAACCTGGCAGCTGCAGAAGGCCATCCAAGTGAGGTAATGGCAACATCATTCGCAGGCCAGGTTATGGCATGTGAATTTTTGGTAAAGAACAGAGGTAAACTCAAGCCAAGCGTGGTCAGGCTCCCTGAAGAAGTGGACAACAAAATTGCAGAACTTCAGCTTGAGGCTATGGATGTGAAAAAGGATTCGCTTACAAAAGAACAGGAAAATTACCTTAAGAGCTGGAAGGAAGGAACCTGAAGTTT
>JAHFFJ010000024.1 GCA_023248035.1 Microcaldota archaeon | reverse complement strand
TCGTCTCCTCATACCTCATACCATAGTTTGAATAATAAAAAGCTGGTTCTATTGCCAATATTGAACCTGCAATCTTGTCAGCAGATTTCAACCCAAGCCGTGGAGATTCATGGATATCAAGTCCAACACCATGACCAATTGAATGCACAAGTACTGGAAATCCGGCTTTTTTAATTAGCTTATCTGAAAAAGCAGCAACTTCTTTTCCAGTTTCGAGATTTGGAAGTTCATCAACAATAGAATTGCAGAGTTGTTTTAACCTAGCATACTCTTCTTTCTTTTTTCTAGTCCCATCTTTGATAAAACAACGAGTAAGATCAGAGCAATAGTGATTGTAACGGACTCCGTAGTCTATCAAGATAAGTGATCCAAGTTTTTTCTTTCCTGGCTGATAATGAGGATAGGAAGTAGTCTTATCAGTTGAAACAATAGGTTCAAAAGCAGGTTCAAGGCCCAGATCCAATGTTCTAGACAGAAGCTGTTTTTTAAGATCGAGTTCGGTTTTTGCTGCATTAAAATCAAGAGATGCAAAAATTTGTTTTGTATAGTAAACTGCCTTTTTGACATCGGTAACTTCAGTAGGTTTCTTTTTTGCACGGATAGTAAGAAGTTCTGCCGAATAGTCTTTTAGTTTGCATAATTTTGAAAGCCTCATCCAAAGGCGGGCACTAATTGCACCATCAACATTGACCACTTTGGATTTTACATATTTTGAGAGTTCTGCAAATGGATCAGTATAGGCTACAACACTACCATCAAATGCGGAATGCGCAATCGATTCGTTCATTTTAGGAGTAAAAAGAATCTTTTTGTCACCATTGACAAGAAAGAAGCTGTGATCAATATCAACTCCGGACTGGTAGAAGAAATTTGCATCAAAATTTTCGCCACGATAGAGCAAAAGCATGAAGCTGATTAAGTAAATAAGATTAAAATGCTAGTGCAACTCCAAACAAAAAGGTTTAATTATTGGCCGGAAATAGATGAACGGTGATTGTTTGAAATTAGCGGTTCTTTCTCTGTGTGTTTTTCTTATTTTTGCTGGTTGTATAGAACAAGGGGTAACAAAGATGGCACCACCTGGTGAAGCCAGTTACGATATGATGCCTGTAGCATATTCCAATCAACAGGTAACAAAGCAAGGGATAGTTACAATAAAGGTAGCTGAGGGGACTTTGGCAGATAAATTCCAAAGCATGAAAACAACTCTCAAAGCAGAAGGTGCAATAACCAGTGATGAAACATACAACGAATATGGAGACCGAAAGCAGTACACAATTACTATAAGAATACCTCCAACAAAATTCGAAAAGATAAATAGTATGCTTAAAGAGGTTGGAGAGGTAAAAGAACTTTCAGTTCAGCTTGAAGACGTCACAAAACAATATGATAACCTTGACATTAAGATAAAAAACCGGGAACTTGAACTTGAACGATTGTATGAACTTTACAATAAAAGCAACGAAGTAACCGATATTCTTGAGGTAGAGAAAGAAGTAACCAGGGTGGAAATCGATCTGGAGGAATTAAACACAGAAAAAGCGGCACTTGTTTCGAAAGTGGAATTGTCCACAGTACAGATAACAATTTACGAGGAAAACCCGGCAACACAACAGCTTAGCCTTTCACTTGAAGGCTTAGCACAGGCATTTTTTGGTGCACTTGCAGCAGGGATAACAGTACTGGTTCTAGGCGTGGGTTTTGCACTGCCATTGTTACTGATAGGCGGGATTATATGGTTTGGTTATAAACAAATGAGGAAAAAACCTAAACCTCGTACTCCCGAACATTCCCGGATCCCACCTCCAAAATAATCTTTGAAGGGATTTTAGAGGATGGGAATGCAAATTCCACACTCTGTTTTTTCTTTATTTTTTTCCTTTCAAATCGCATTTCTTCTTTACCGAAAAAAGCGACCACAGTTATTTTTTCAAGATTCCTTTTCGAGGTTATTGTAATTGTAGTGGTGACACCATCGGTTTTCTTCTTGTAACTTATAGGCTTTGAATTTAGGATTATAATTACAATAACTATCAGAAGGAGAATAACGAATAACGCAATACAGATTTCTTCGACCATTTATACAAACCCCAGTTTAGATTTTGATTTCATAGTAACTGTTTTGATATCCATATGTTTGAGACGACGACGAAGCTTGCTGTCATTTGTACAAACTACAGCACGGTTCTTCTTCGCATAGTGAACAATCCAGTCATCAACATATTCCCTGCTTTCTACAATGTCGAACTTGTTTGCTTCCACAAGCTTTAGGGCCAACCTTGCAGCCATACCATCTTTACCTATTGCTTTGGCGATTTTCTTTAGCTCAGTTATTGTCCTTGAAGAAATGGTATAGCTATGGCTAAAGTCAATGAGGTAATCAAGCTCTGAGAGTATGTTTATCTTGAACTGGAATGGAATGAGAAGGAAATTAGTATCCAAAATCACCGGCCGTGGAGGCATGTATGGTAGTTTGCTTCCAGCAATATAAGCCTTTCGCGGCGTTTTTGCAGAATATATGTGATAATTACACTTCTTAGTACCAATATGTGTGTAAAGAAGATATAAAATGGGAATATTTAAAAAGAGTTTTGAGCAAAAGAGAATAGGAGGCGATAGAGAATGACAACTCAAAGTTCAGTAGTTAGAATAGATAGAGCTAGATTTTCACAATCATTTTTCGATAGGACCCAAAGAGCATTAGCAGAAGGAATTGTAGTTGGAGCAATTGGTTTGACTTTAGTTGGGTGCGGAAAACCAGATGTTGCAACTGCACCACAGCAACTAAAAAATAGCGTAGTAGCTGATGGAGGAATATCAAGCTCTAGTGGTCGTTCAACTTCCGGTAGTGGTGGTTCTGGTGGCCAGGCAGGTGGAGAAACTACTGGCAATGGTGGATCAGGCGGAGCAACTTCAGGTAGTGGTGGCTCTGGCGGCGGTGTCATGACAGGCACCGGCGGAGTTGGAGGCCAAGCTGGTGGAACTAGTGGAGTCGGGGCAGGTGGAGGAAGTTCGTCTGTATCGAGTAGTAGTGTTTCAACCGGCAGTGGTGGCTCAGGCGGAGCAACTGCATCGGGCAGTGGTGGTGCTGGTGGACAAGACCAAGCTTCATCTGGTAATGGTGGCTCTGGAAACTCAACAGGAAATGGTTCTGGTGGCCAGGCAGGTGGTGCAACATCTGGTAGTGGTGGCTCTGGCGGCAGTGCCATGACAGGCACCGGCGGAGCAACTGCTGGAGTCGGGGCGGGTGGGGCAAGTTCTGGAGGAAATAGCTCGGTAGGAAGTGGTGGAGCTGATTCAGGAGTGTTGCAACCAATAGGTCCATGTTCAGGAACAAAAGTGACTGCTGAAGAAGTAATAGGTTTTCAAATTTGGAATGGAGATCCTACAGATTATGGTGAAACAGCGTTTGGATATAACCAAAAAGATGTTGGTGGCTATGCAATATCTTTTGCAAAACCAGGTAAAAATGCAACTGCCACATTTAGAGTGGGTTGTGTTTCAAATCCAAATATGGAAGGTGAAGGGATATTTTTAACATTTAACAAAATGAAGGTTTTACCAAGACCAGCAGATGGACTTGAGATACAGTTTACTCTCAAGGTAGAGGGTGCTGGTGCAGTTGTAAAATTAGCAGTAGTTCCATATTCAGAATAATTTTAGTGATACGAGATGTTTATAAATGTTTATCAATATAAAAAATAAAGAGGGTGATTCATAATGGAACCAAGGAAACTTAAGGAAAGCTCAGTAAGGGAAAGAATAGCACGTGTTGCATTTGTAGCTGCAGTTATGGTTGCAGGTCCAGTGGGCTGCTCCGAAACACCAAAGCAGGTATTATCTGCTCCTCAATTTGATGCTGGAAATGAAGCAGGTGTGGAAAGTTCGTCTGTATCGAGTAGTAGTGTTTCAACCGGCAGTGGTGGCTCAGGCGGAGCAACTGCATCGGGCAGTGGTGGTGTTGGTGGCTCGAGTAGCACTGGAGGTCATTCAGCTTCATCCGGTAGTGGTGGCTCTGGCGGAGCAACTTCAACAGGCAGTGGTGGTGTTGGTGGCTCAGGTGGAGCAACTACATCCGGTAATGGTGGCTCTGGCGGCGGTGTCATGACAGGCACCGGCGGAGTTGGAGGCCAGGGCGGTGTTGGTGGTGCAGGACCAATATGTGAAGGAGTAACAGCAAGTGCCGAACAAACAGTAGGTATAGGTCTTGGAAAAACTGTTGAAGTTAGTGGTTATGCCCTCACATTTGTTAAGGCAAATGCAGGCGCATCTGGAGATGTAAAGATCGAATGCGCAAGTGATCCAGTACTCGAATCAACAACTATAACTTTGGGCAAGGGTAATCCACAGACTGTAGTTATGAAGGATTATACCATAGTCCTCAGTTTGCTTTCTGAAGGCGGTGGTAGCATAAACTTGACTGTGGAAGTCAAATAGTTATTTTATCCCTAATATTTCTTTTGTTTTTTCAATATCTTTTTCTGCAGGATGAATCGCAACTTCAGTAACATCATTTTTCCTGCTTACAATATACAGACTTCTTAGGTTAACACCCTTATCTGCAAGTTTACGCGTGAGTTTTCCAAGTTCTCCAGGACGATTATTCATTTTATAGATAATTGTCTCTGCTTCTCTTATTTCTAAGTCAGAAATTTTAGAAAGAGCTTTATGCGTAGAAGAAACATCGCTTGTCATTATCCTGAAAACTGCTTTCCCTTCAGAGTTATATGCAGAAATAGCTTCTATATTCACACCGATTGAACCGAGCATTTCAGCCACTTTTGCAAGTGAACCTACATCATTGCCAGCAATTACGGTTATTTCTTTCATCAAACCACCCCAACAATTCTTTCCGATCAAAATTAAATAACCTTTCTCTAATTTTCTATAATGGTAAAAAAAGAGGAGGTAGAAGAGAAGCTTGCCTTAGTTATAGACCCGGAATTGGGAATGAATATAGTTGATCTTGGTTTGGTATATGAGATAGAGATCGCACCAAAAACAGAAGGAATGGAGAAGGTTTTCATAAAAATGACATTTACAACCCCAGCCTGTCCAATGATAAATGATATGCTAAACGAGATAAAAGGAAGGCTTGAAGAGATTAAGGATCTTGACATTGAACTTACTGTGGTGTTTGACCCACCTTGGACACCAGAACGAATGAGTGAACGTGCAAAGATAAAGTTAGGACTGGTATAAGAGGAATTGATATGGACGAAAAAGATGAAAAATTACTGGAAGAAATCGATATACCAATCTTAATCGTGCATAAAATCAGGTAGTTTGATGCAGGTAACATTTTACGGTGGAGCGCAGGAAGTAGGTAGGGCAGCAATACTTTTAGAAGAAGGTGAGAGAAACCTTCTCCTTGAATGTGGCATAAAGCTCGGGGAAACCACAGAATATCCACTATTGCATGATGATGAACTTCTTAGAATAAGAAACATAACTGTTTCTCATGCGCACCTGGACCATAGTGGCTACCTTCCCCATGTTTATTCCAAAAAGGCACGCCCAAAAATATTTCTCACCAAACCCACCCGTGACCTGATGGGAATACTCCTTGCAGATTACCAAAGGATACACAAAAGCAAAAATGATCGGAGACTTTTTGGAGCAAAAGATGTTGATGATGTAATGCGAGATGCCCAGATGATGGAATATAACGAACAGTTTGAAAGTGATTTTAAGATAACTTTCCATTCTGCAGGCCATATAATTGGAAGCGCAATGACTATGATAGAGGATAATGGGAAAAAAACACTTTTTAGCGGGGATATTTGCATGCGTAAAACGCGAGTACTTGATCCTTGTGAACGTGGCTTAAGTGCAGATAACCTTATTGTTGAAAGTACCTATGGGGGTAGAGAAGATATCATACCTCCATACAAGGAAAGTTACCAAAAGATGATCACTATCATAAACGAGACGCTCAAGAATGGGGGCCACGTGTTAATACCTAGTTTCGCAGTGGGAAGGGCACAAGAGGTACTTCTTGCACTTGACGATTATATGCGTTCAGGAGCCATTCCACAGACAAAAATATTCATAGAAGGCATGATAGGAAAGGCAATGAAGATTTATCGCCACAATGCAATTTATGCCAATGATGACATAAAACGCAGAATACTCATGAGTGAAGATGATCCTTTCAACAGCCCAAATTTCCACCACCCCCGATCCAAGACACGTGAGGATGTACTTAAGGAGCCTTCAATAATAGTAACAACCTCGGGAATGCTTAGTGGTGGACCGGTGCTTTTTTATCTTCAAAAAATCGGTAATGATCCAAAAAATACTATAATATTTGTAGGCTATCAGGCAGAGGGGACAAGAGGAAATGCACTTCTTGCCGGAAGCAAAATACTCACAATAGATGATAATGAAGTGGAGATAAAAATGAGAGTGGAGAGTGTGAAACTTTCCGGGCATGCTGATTTTAACGAACTTGTTCAGTTTATCCGATCGGTAAAAGGACTAAAGAAGGTTTTCCTTATGCACGGGGAGAAAACTGACCTGAAAGATGCTATAGAAAATGATTATGAGGTAGTTGTACCAAGGGTGCTGGAAACTTATTCTATTTGACTTTTATTGATATGAGTCATCGAATGTATTTATCGCACCCTTTGCAGCTCACTGATACGATCGTAAACTTTATCAGTAGATGCTATTTTTTTATCATCAAGAAATGCACATGCAGCATGAATAGAATCAAAAATCCCAAGATTATGGATTTTTCTAAGCTCTAGACTTTTTTCCATTGTCATTTTATCGACTGGTTTTAGCTCAAGAGAAAATGGTAATTCTTCGATTAGATGCAGCACTTCTTTACTTTCTAAATCACCAATTTCTTTTTTTATAACCAACTCAAGTTCAACAAGAAGTAGGACGGAGGCATATTTCCTCTCTTGAGTTTTGCTAATCCTTAATGCAAAAGTTTTGTGAGGATCTTCCGCCTTTATAAGAGCGTAAATTATATCAGTATCAATATACATGAGTCACTTCCTCATACGCCTTAGGCGTTGTGTAATGTCTTCATAAGCATAGTTTTCAGCTTTTTCATGGAGTGAAAAAAGATTCATCTCCTGCCCAACATGAAGAAGAGCATAGCGCACCGCCTCGGATTTGGTTTTAGCATAACCACGTTCAATAAGTGCATTGAGAACCTCTTCGGTAACACCACGAAACTCAATTGTTAGAGTACTCATAACCTAGTTTAGACAAAAATACTTTAAAATACTATCTTTTTACTATTGAAATACTATTTTTTTACTATTGAAATACTAGCTTTTTGATATTGAAATGCTAAAATAAGCAGAGTAAGATGGCCATTGCAAAGAATGAAGTATGTTGACATAGTCAAAAATCAGAGTTTATTAGGATGAAGTTTGATGAAACGATAATCAGTATACCGGTGTTTATACGGACGAAGTTTGATGAAACTTTAACCTGAGTTTATAGGAGGAAAGTTTCGTTTGGTGAAACTTTAACCTGAGTTTATAGGAGGAAAGTTTCGTTTGGTGAAACTTTATCCTAAGTTTATAGTAGGAAAGTTCCGTTTGGTGAAGTTTTGACGGGGTCTGTAAGGAGAAAAACTTCAACTTTGCTCCCAACAGGCAGGTTTGCCTATAGTGAAGTCTTTAGAGCAGCCACCGCCACTACCAGAATCAGTAATAGCAATGATCTTGCCCGAAGTCCCAGGTTTTCCGTTTATAGTAACGTAGGTGCCTTTTTCAGAAGAGTTTGAAAGCGAATAACTACCCTGATCAATCTCAACCGACCATTGAACAGGAGGAGCACATGTTTTATCAGCATTTGGACCGCACATAATACCAACCCAACTGGTAAAGCCATCGAATGCATTTATAGGACCGCTACCGATTGTACAGAATTCTGTAGACCCATCATGGTTCCCACAACCATGGCAACTGCCATTGTTACTTCCATTGCTTCCGTTACTGTTATTGCTGTCATTGCTCCCATTACCATTATTTCCGCTACCGTTTAACACTGTGATAGGAGCGATTGCAATAGCACCAAGAATTGGCGGTGGGGCATCATTGAATTTACCAAATCCAAGGAGATCACCCTTGGTTGGTTTTGAAGGTGAGTTATAGGTAACCCCATCTTTGCTTGCACCACTCGTAGTTCCAGTAAGGCCGTTTATAAGAGAATAACTAGCACTATCCGGATCTTTTTGACTACCTGATTTGGAGCAACTAAGTTCGAAGAACTGTGAACTGGTAGTATTCATATTAGCAGTTGGAGGGATGAAATCGCACTTGTAGGTTGGGGTAACAATATCTAAGTCAGAAACACAAAGTGCAATTCCTGATTGATAACGAAGAGTTCCGCTTGAACCCGGAGGTGATGTCACGTAAACTTTAGCCTGAGTGTTATCCTTATCTACAAATCCACCAACAAGATTTGCAAGTTTCCAGCCTGAACCAACACAAGGAACTGATTTGCCACCAAGATCTTCGCAAGAAACCTTAAACTGAGCAACTTCTTTGGTTCCAAGAGTAAGTGATGGTGGTTCTATACTACATGTCACTGCACCACTAATATCAACATCAGCATCACAAGTTGTTTGGCCACATGCCTGTGAAATAGTTTTTGCATGGAATGTAAGTACTGTTCCACCTGAAGCTCCTGGAGCTGCTTGAACAATTACATAAAGCGGCTTGCTAGTTCCTTTATTTATCTGCTCTCCAAATCCGTTATCTGATGGACAAAGAGCAGCTGGGAAACCAAGCACATTACATGAACCTGTGGGGAATGGCATTACACCATATTTGTTTGGATTGGAATTTGAAACCGAAATTATCATTATTGGATCTCCGGTATTGGTCATAAGCGTCCTTACCATTACAATTCCTTCATTGACATCAGAACTGCTTGCACTTACGCTAATTGCATGCATTGCACAAATGCCACCGGCTTCCTGCACATTTAGAGTAATTGTATCCGTACCAACACCACCACCGATATTTGGCTGGTTTTGAGTAAAGTAATAGAGTCGGAAAAAGTCCTTATGAGTCTGATCATCAAGAGGATGCTTAACTAATGCACCAAAACATGATACACCAGAAAGTGAAGTTGAAATTGCATGAGGACCATTTCCACTTATAGTGAATTTGGCATCATTTGCATTAGGAAGATTGGAGGATGCAATTTGCTTGCCAGCATCTTTAAGCAATAAATTACCCTTACAATAAACATTTACACCAGCTTCTTTATTGGAGAAATCGCCCTGAAGGTTACGGTAGGTTACTGGCTCATTAACAAAGGGTTTGAGATCGTTGAACTTATTCTGGGTAAAAGGTTGACTTATGTCATAAACATAGTCTCCATCTGAATCTCCATAGTCGTCATGCTCATTATAAACTGAAGCACTAAGCCATCGGATGTCTTTGTTTTTACTAAGACCACCAGAAGACACCATTGCAGGGCAGTAATTATTGCCACACTCTGGATAAAGGGAGAGAATGTTAAGTTTGCTTACTGCCCATTTGGAGGTAAATGAAGGACTCACTTGGAGAACTGAACCTGAACAAACAATATCACCGGTAGAAAGATCTTTGGGATTTGCATTGCCCATTACTCCACCCGAAACAAGAGAAAGAGTAAAGTCACTTTTAAATTGAAGATCGGTACCAAAATGATAGCCTTCTGATGAAACACTGTTGTGAAAGTCAGCATTAACTGCATAAAACGAAGAAGCCAAAACCAAGAATACAAAAATTGATTTAAGTGGGTTCATAGTTAACCTCCTAAAAGCTCCTCAAGAAGCTTGGTCCCTTTACGAATATCTCCAGCTCTATAGGCATCCACTGCACTTTTGAAAGTGGCATTATTCCGTAATGGAGCATTTGCTGCAAGTATAGCAGCACCCTGAAGCTGTCCAGCAAAATCGCGTGCTTTAATTTTACCTTGTGTTCCATCAACAACTAGTAGCGATTGTGTTGATATGAAGTTTTTGGCATCAGACAAAACTGCACTAAATGGATTGGCACTCTTTTTAGCACCCTCTTTTACTTTTCTTGGAACTACCGCACTAGGTTCACCAGGTAAATTGAGTTGCACTCCAAGGCCGCCATAAGGAGACCATGGAAGTCTTTGAGCTTGCATTCCCCCAGCTTCACCAATAAGACCAAGATTGGCTGAAAGGTTCCATCTGGAATCGGGTGCCCAAGATATTTTGAATCCGCCATCTAGTGTCCAAACATTAGTAGCAGTATTGAAATCCGCTCTAAGTGTAGGCCCAATAGCCATAGATCCTCCCTGGGAAAGTGTAGTAAAGTAGTTATATGGTTCAACGGTTGCACCCACCCGTGGCTGATAGTTGCCTATAAGAGGGACAAAACCTGAGAAAACAGGACTAACAAGAGTTTGAATGCGTGAATCGTTATCTTTGGTCCAGGTTTTTGAAAGGGTGAAATATGCCAGTGCATTTCTTGGATCTCCAACTGCACCTACACCAGCACGTTCAAGCCTTATTGTAGAACGATCACCAGTTTTGCCAGGGAACTGAACTTCAAGACCATAAACTCCGATAAAAGGTCCACTTCCTGAAACTGTTTCTTCTTTAACACCGCCACTGGCAGTTTTAATGGTTACTGGATTAAGTGCCCATTTTTCATAACCGAAATTACAGTGTGCAACAATAATAATTGGCGTTTGGTTAAGGCCTGCACCAAAGGCAACCATGGGTGTAAGGCCAAGAGCGTAGCCGCTTCCAGAAACACGCTCAGTAGAACCGGTAAATACCGACTTACCCTCACCATCTAGTTTACCTGGACCAACCTGACCACTAAGCCTGAGAATATCAGCTGATGCTTGTAGTGCTAAAGAAACGAGTTTTGGACCAATGTCAGCCTGATCGGTTCTCATGTAGGTCATGAAATCCTTCATATTAGGAAGATCATAACGCAAGGTAAACTTTCCGGTAAATACCGTAATTGCACGACTGTCGACCTGTACTATAATGAGATTATTTGCAGTCTTAAAAAAGGTGTCGTAAAGAGCACCTACTTTCTTAAGTTCTTCAAGTGCACCTTCACGATCTCCTTTTTTTGCAGCAGCAAGAGCGTTTTTATATGCGTCATCATTCTTTATTTGTGGATTTTTTACTCCACCAAGTGCATCTGCAAGTTCCTTTGCACCCACACTATTTTTTTCACCGTTTGCTTTTGCTGCGATACAAAGCGCAAATGCATCTACGAATGCCTGACCTGCCTTTTTATTTCCTCCAAATGCTGAAAGTTGTTCACCTGAAACCACACCACCAACAGCATAGTTAGATAGGTTCCCAACATTGCTAAGATAATGGATGTGACCAAAATCGAATAGTATTTGATCAACTGCCCTAAGTTGCTCTGAACCACCAAGTAATGCACTCGAACTAAGTGCAGATTTATCAGATTGGACTGGTTGTGCTTTTGGAGATGGTGAAACCGGACTGGTACGCTGAAGATTTGCAAGAATAGTTGAAAGTTCTTGTGAAAGAGGACGATAGTGGAGATAGATCTGTTGAGTAGGATCTTCTGCACCTGTTGAGATTTTTTTAATAAGCTCTTCGATAGCTTGTGGATTGTTACCTGCATCCGCACGAACACTAAGGGTTTTTGAAAGTTTTTTGATGTGATTTGACATGGCAACTTCGAGAAAAGCAATTGTCCTGGCCTGATCTCCTCCACCTAGTCTTAGAGCGTCATCGTAAGTTTTGCGATTTCGACTATTTGTTTCAGGTTGCCCATTACGAACAAGATTAAGGGTATCCCATAGCCTAATTGTGTTTGCTGAAAGCGCGGATGCTGTACCAGCCATTGTTCCAGTTTGTAAATCCGATATAAATTTGTCTCCTGATTGCTGTTGCGTCTGTGCCATGTTCAGTCACCTTTGGTGAATGCTGATGGTATTAGAGCAGTTTGATTATAAATATGCTCCGATGACGCAACAAGAACACTTGCACCAAAAGCCGCAGCAGTTAATCTGCAAACGAGCCCAGGTCTTGGTCTTGTTTTTAATTTCATATTCGCACACCTCATTCATCCCCCTATGAATATTATTCCGGATTTGCAATTACATGAGCTTCCATGTCCCCATATTTGTGAGCGGAAGCAATATTTCCATGAGTGGAACGGAATAAGCGAAGAGTGTCTGGAGTACAATCTTCCTTAACAGGATCAAGTTTGCCATCCTGAAGACGATAGAGTATGTTGTATTTGCCAGCTTTCATTACAGGTTGGTTATTGGAATTTACTGCAACAACTGCATCACCCACACTTCCATCAGGAAGAGAGATGTTTTGCATCACACGGCCGACATAACGAGCTTGACCAGGGAAACCTTCATTTGGATTGAGAAGCATTTTTTCTCCCCGACCTAACTCAGTGTAGAATGCCCAGTAGTAGGTAAGATTTTGTTTTTTACCTATTTTTTCCTCGTATTCGTTAAGTGGTATAGTAGGCTTTCCTGGTTCATAAGTAACCATGATATTTGCAGTTGCACTGCCCCAATCCTTACCATCCGAACCACGAACATATTTTATTGGAACATTAAGATCTCTTATTGAGAATTTAATCTGTGGAGTTGTTGGTTTTGGTATTTCGTCCATGTGTGGATCCGAAAGACTCTCTATCGCATTCTCTGCCTTTAATATCATTTGTCTCCAGGATAGTAAATCGGAATTAGACCTAGAGAGACGAGTTAATTCATCATATTCTGCTTGTGCTCTTTTTATGTACGCAACTTTTGGATCGTTAGATCGTGCAAGAACAGATATCGGAGTACCATCACTCGTACGATTACCAGAAAGCCTTACTTCAAGTTCAGCCATTCTTGCTGCAAAAAGTGATTTAAACACATTTTCCTCTTTGGCTTCCGAATCTTTTGGATTGGTAGTTGATTCTACAGAATCGAACATTCTTGCCCTAAGCGTGCTAAGGAAAGGTTGGTTAGGAGGAAGTCCGTATAAACCTGCTATTGCAATCATTTTCTTTTTAAGTTCGCTATCAGCAGCTGCATGAACACCGTTTTTTGTCGTTCTTATTTGTATGTCATCTGGTGCAACATCCAATCCCTTAAGAAGAATATCAACACTTTCATCATTTTTAAGTATAGATTGGCGATTAAGCTCAACAAGAAGAGTACCAAAACGCTGAACAGGAGCAGATTCACGGGTTGTAGATATTCTTAGTCCCGATCCTGATCCGGTTACTGCCACGCCCTGATCAGCAGTGTCACGTGTAGTAGGCCTTCGAACGGTTTCAGAAAACGGAGCAGGATCTGCTCTTGCAAATCTTGGATCGAACATATCATACGATCCCGCACGTGATGATCTTACGAGAAGAGTATCAAGTGGCGATATGCCAAACGCTTTATCTTTACCAAGACTCACAAACATGCGAAGATGATCTAATTCTGCCGCTGCAGCTGCATTAAATGCGCCCGGTCTGTCTGTAACCCCTGCATTCCAGAGTTTTGTTTCATCAGCTTTATCATTTGTTTTAGCAGCGGCTGCAATAACACCAAGTACATTTTTGCGCGAACTATCTGCTTCAATAGTAACTGCATATCTTGCCTGGCCTTCAGTAGCCAAAATGGCAGGCGGAGCAAGCAAATTAAATGCACTATCAGAAATATGCCTTGAAAGAGCTGGATAAAGGAATGGCATCACTTGAGGAACACTAAAGGAATTAGAAAACTCAATACGTGCAGCATTGGTTTGTTCCCTTGCTTTCTTGCGAATGGGATCAGTAACTTCAGACTGAAGATCTTTATTTGCAAGCCAGGTTTCATCATCGCAAATAGAAACTATGTCAATTGCAAGTTGGGTAAATGCATTAGCAACAGCAATGCGCTCATCTTTAGTGGCGGGATTCTTATGTGCATTAAGCCATGCATTGCCGGTTTGGATGAGTACTGTGGTCACTATTGGTGGGAGGCTGGATTTTTTTGCAAGGTCAATTGCGTCATTAAGATAAAATTTAGCATCTTCAAAGCGGTGGGAAGAATCACTAAGTTCGCCCGTTAGGTAGGGAAGATATTCTTTAGTATATAAAATGCGCCTGGAGCGGAAAGTTGCATCTTCTACTGCTGCTGTTTTTACTGTAGAACTAAATTCTGGAGCGAATTTTGTTGCTGGTGAGTATACTGCATAAATTGCAGAATCATATCTCCATTGTGGCACCGCAAAAAGGGCAGCCGATGCTTCAGAATCACTCACGATTGCTTTGCCCGATGCACGTGCAAGATCGGTTCTTAGTATTTGACGTAATTCAACTGGATAAGAAGACCATGGATTGAATTCCGGATCAACCATGATACGCGCAGCAGTAGCATAGTTTGTAAGGAATGCTGGTGAGAATTGATTTTTTCCACGATCGTTGTGCTGAGCATAATATCCATAAATATCAACAAGCTGGCCTACCGCACGTGAATAGAGCGAAACATATTGGTGAAGATCAGAAACATAATTGAACGAGAGGTGACCTTTGGCAGTACTGAGATATTTGTCAGCTGCATCCATCCTCTGTACAAGCTCGCGTTCCATGCTTTCGCTTCCATTATCAACTGTTGCTCGTCCTCGGGTTGGACGGGAAGTTTGTAGCAGTCCTGCAGCTCTTAGATCGTTTGATTTTGGAAGCTTTGAAGATATTCCTTTCTCGTTAACAAGGATGCTTCCCATAGCCTTTAAATCTGCAATAAGACTTTCTGCAAATGCTTGCTCGCGGTTAAATACTGACTGCGCTTCGGCAATTTTTGTTTGTGCTACGTTTTCGTTTTTTGCTACAAGAGCGTTAGCAGCAGCAAGATAACAATCTACCATTTCCCATCGTGGACCGGAACCCGAAATGACCACAGATATGGAGTTCGCACCTACTATTACCCGTCTTGGTTCGCGTTCGCCAACCAGCCAGATATCAGTAATACTATTTGCAATTCTTGTTGCCATTTGATGGGCTGGATTTGAGCGTGATTGATCAGCGGCAACTTTTTGCATGTCATCGAGAATTCTGCGGATTTGTGGTTGAGAATCTGCGATGGCTTTAGGAGTAACCCCAGCTGCTTTTGGTGCATTTTCTGCAGCACGCTTCTGGGCACTAGCAAGTGCAGAACCAATAAGTTTTTGGGCCGCTTGAGCCTGATCAGCAGCATACTGAAGATCCTTTTTAGTAGGATTTTTATTATCTAAAATTGCCCGAAGAGCACTTTCTGCTTTTGCAGCGGTTGTTTTAACAAATGCCGGACTGCCCCACTGCCCGATAATAGTAAGACTTCCACTTTCTAGTATTGAAGTATATTGTCTTCGACGCTCATCACTAAGTGCAATAACATCTGGATCAACTTCTTTTGGTACATGCTTTGCCACTGGTGGTGGAGCCACCTGTGGTAGCGCAGCAACTGGTTTGGGTTTCGATTCTGGTTTTGAAACAATCTTTGGAGGTGGAACATCTTTTTTTTGTATTGGTTTTGGTTCGGCTTTCGGTGCGGGTTTTGGAGGAACAGCTTTTACTTGAGGTAATGGTACAGGAACAACTCGGGTTGGTTCTGGAGGTGGAACAACAGGAGGTGCAGGAACTGGGGCAAAAATTGGTTTGTTATTTATTCCAACTAGGACGCTTAATGCAGCTAGTGAACTATTCACTCTTAATTCGATCTCATCAAGAACTGGGGATTTTCCGTTTGTAGCCATTTCAATTGGAGCATCTTGATCTCTTTTTGGCATTGCCTTACGATTTCTCCAATCAGTACTAAGCCATGTATTTAATGAGTGGAATTTTTCATCGTCATTTTTACCAGAAATGGGAATGAGAAAAGTTGCATCACCATTCCTTGATTTTATCATATCATTGAGATGCTCAATTGCGATTATAAGCGCCCGAATTTCGGGAGTATTTGCACCAACTGCAGCAGGCATGCCAGCTTTATTCATATCAGTGAGTTTATTTTTTGTTGCAAGAAAAGCAGCAGTAAGTTCACTTTTTACACTTTCGAAATCCTGAGTAGTAACCTGCGCTGGGGCGGGGTCACCTCTTCGAACTACTTGAGCCTGAGCCATACTAACACCACTAAATGAAAACGCAGCAAATGCCGCAGCACTAACAAAATGGGCAAGCCGGCGTCTTCGAGATTGATTCCCAGTCTGGGAATATAAATCTTCATGTCTTGTTCGTGCTCCCGCCATAATTTAAACCCCAATTAATAGCTGTTTTTCGTCCATCTTATTATACTATTTAAAACAGAATATTTTATAAAGCGAAGTTTATTCTCTATCGAGCTTGCTTTGACTTAGAAAATGAGTTCTTTTGATCTTCATCAGTTCTTTGTTTCAGCACAGCAATAGCAATCAGTTGATGCTAGTAAAATCTTTTCTGAAGAATTTACTACTGTAACTAGGCAGCACATATTTGGTTGTCTGAAATATCCCAGCCAAAAACGTGAATTACCCACGGCTAAAGCCGTGGGCTTCTGGGTGACTTAAAAGAAAGAAGGCAATTTCATCTGCTCTGCTTCTCTTTTAGCTTCCTGAATTGACTGATTCAGCTCCTTAAACTGAT
>JAHFFJ010000023.1 GCA_023248035.1 Microcaldota archaeon | reverse complement strand
CCTTCAAGTGAAAATGAAATGAATCTCCTTAATGCAGTTTATTGTGCAAGTTCAGATATGGGGGAAGTTTCTGTTTGTATGCATGGAAGTACCAATGATGATATGTGCGATATCCATCGTGGCAATAGGGTGCGGAAAATGCACACCTCCAAAAGGGATGCATTCCGTTCGATAAACTCCATCCCACTTGCAAAAGTGGACTACAAGAGTGAAAAATTCGAAGTAATTTCAGATTATAAAAAACGTTCAAATTCTCCTCTTAGTGTTAAAAAATCCATAAATGATAATGTCGCCCTCATCTATGTTCATCCAAACATAAAACCAGAACTTATTTCCAAACTCGATGACTATGATGGTGTGGTGCTTATGGGAACTGGATTAGGTCACATCCCTACCGATGCGTTTGGGGACAAAACAGTTAAGGGAATATTAAAACCAGTAAAATCCCTTATCGATTCAGGTATTCCGGTGGTGATGAGCAGCCAGTGCATCTCCGGTCGGGTTTGTATGAGAGTTTATACCAACGGTCGCCTCCTTCGTGATGCAGGTGTAATAGGTGATGGCGCTGACTGGACTCCAGAAACAGCCTATGCAAAATTGTGCTGGGTTTTAGGCCAGACAAAAAATCCTAAAGAAGTAGCAAAAATAATGATGGAAAATATCGCTGGTGAGATTAGCGAACGATCGATTATAGATTCAATTGACTAGTTAGCTAAAACTATCTCTAATGCGTGTTTGATCATAGGGTTAGTTTCCAGATCTGACATACTTTGAAGCATGGTTCTAACGCTATAACCATCTACTCTTTTTTGATCTAATGATGGTCGAAGCTCATAAATTGCAGAAACAACATCGGTTGCTGTTCTCCGCATAACTTGACCAAGATCAGCTACATCATCCAAACTTGCTCTTTGCTCTCCCCAAATTCTTATTGAAGGGGGGGCGTTGTCTCCATTAGATACTTTCAATAATCGTCCAAAATGGAGCCTTAAAGTTTCAAGAGCCTCTGTCCTCTTTAAGGCTACTACCGGTTCTGCCAAAGGGGATGTTGTTGAACCTGGCCTAGGCGGTGGTTGTGATATTCCGAATATTCTTTGTGTACTAATCATAAATCATCAAATACTATAATATGTAACTTTATTTATAAGTCTTTCTCTGGTATATCAAACTAAAAACAGAAAATTTATATATTTGTATCCACATATCTCTTTGTATGAGTAACATAACACTTTATCTTCCTGAAGAGGTAAAAAAACAAATCGATTCGTATTCTGAAATACGTTGGAGTGAGATAGTTCGCAAAGCCATTCTAGAAAAACTATTCGAACTCAAAAAACTTCAACTACTCAAAAAATATGTTGAAAAAGAGCCTTTTACGGATGAAGATCTTGCATGGATGGATCAAAATGATTGGCATCCGGTAGATGAACAGCAGATGAAACTGGCATTTGTAAAAAACGTTGAAAAAAGAAGTAATTCCACTTCAATACCACTAACTAGCGTAGATAAACTATTCGAGTGAGTTCATGGAGTATCAGCTCGAAACAAGCCTGGAGTGCAAAGAAGAGATCATCAGTCACTGTAAGAAAAATAAGGTTCTTGAAGATGCCATAAGGAAAAAGGTAAATCAAATTGTGCATATGCCACACCATTTCAAGCCATTACATAAACCGCTCCAAAATAAGAGGCGAGTTCACATAATGAATTGTTTTGTTCTAATCTATGAGATAATAGAAGAAAGTAAAACTGTTAAGCTCTTGAAATTTTCTCATCATAAAGATGCCTACTGATTTTATCCTCAAACCGATTCCAGAGCATCTCTCATCTCCTTCATAGTCTGGAATCTATCTTCTGGTTTTTTTGCCATTGCCTTGGCAATAATAATATCTAATGATGATGGTGCATCCAAATCGGGTTTGTTTTTTCTTAGTAATGGTATAGCTGCTCTACTATGGGCTGCTACTATGTCATTAAGATCAGTTTCATTAAATGGTAATACACCACTTACCATCTCATAAAGCATCACACCTGAAGAATAAATATCTCTGGTTATGCGGCGATTAGCTGCTATTAAGCCCCATTCAGGAGGAGTGTATTGTATAGTGCCACAAATACCACCCATAGTAGCAAATCCGCTTCCATTGGTTTGTATTATGTCTCTTGAGCCCTCAACTTGCCCAGAGTAAGAAATTCCAAAATCAACAATTACTGCTTTACCATCTCTAATAAGCAGATTACCTGGTTTTATGTCCCTATGCAAAATCCCCTGCCCGTGTACCGCTTCAAGAGTTTTAGTAAATTCTATAAAAATTCTTACTGCATCCTCCCACTTCAAACCTTTTTTGATTAGAGCTGTAAGATCCTCACCATCCACATACTCCATGATAAATGAAGCAATAACACCTATATCACCCTTCCATAAAACTGAAGGTACATTGGGATGGTTTAATCTGGACATTATCTCTACCTCTCGTTTAAATCTGTTCACAGAACAAATATTCATGGTCCAAATTATCGTCGGTCCTAATGCTTTGAGCACTGCAATTTCGCCATCTTTTTCAACACCATACAAATCTGAACTGGGAGTCTGAGCTATAAGCCCTACTATCCTATGACCCTCAATTAAATCTCTATCAAAACGTTTTGGATAAACAGTATTGCATTTAGCTCTAAAGCGCTCCATTTTGGTTGTCATCTATCTACAATTATCAACATAATAATTTAAAATCTAACACATATTACTATAATTCCACAATCTTGGTAAAGACTTTAACTACTTCCTCATTTAATTGCTATAATTCTCTTCAGGCTGATTAAATGGTTAAAATAGGTATAGAAATACATCAGAGGTTAGATACAAAAAAACTATTCTGCGATTGCCAGTCCACATTGAGTGAAGATGAAAAACCACTTTCAATAGTAAAGCGTACCCTCCATCCGGTTTTCAGTGAGCTTGGGGAGGTGGATGAAGCATCGCAGGCTGAATTTGCAAAGGGCCGGCAATTTGAATACCAGACATTTCACTCGAACGACTGCCTAATTGAACTTGATGAAGAACCACCAAAAACCATCAATATGGAAGCGCTAAAAATTGCACTCGTAGTTGCAATGCATCTAAATGCCACTCCTCTTAATGAAGTTCACATAATGCGTAAGATGGTTATCGATGGAAGTAACACATCTGGTTTCCAGCGCACTGCAATAGTTGCAATGAATGGCCATCTTGATACTTCCCGTGGTACAGTTCACATTCCAATCATAGCTATTGAAGAAGAAAGTGCAGGTATAGTGAGCAACTCAGAATCAAAGGCCACCTATCGGCTTGATCGACTAGGTATTCCATTAATCGAAATCTCTACTGCACCAGACATTAAGGATGGTGCCCATCTAAGCGAGGTTGCAGAAAAAATTGGCCTTATATTAAGGACAAGTGGCAAAGTTGCACGAGGACTTGGAACAATAAGGCAGGATGTAAATATTTCTACCGATGGCGGGGCTAGGGTGGAAATAAAAGGTGCCCAGGATCTAAAACTTTTGCCACAGCTTGTAGAGAACGAAGTCAATCGCCAGCTTGAAATTGTAAGAATCCTCAACCTGCTTAGAAACAGTGGTGTGATGCCACTAAAGAAAAATACTCGCGACTTGAGTTCTCTTTTCAAGAACACCAACGCCCCACTCATTCTATCAGGTCTAAAGAATGGCTACTCAATAATCGCCCAAAAATTCCCTGCCCATAAAAGTATTCTTGGCATACAAATACAGCCTGGCAAAAGATATGGAACCGAACTTAGTGATTATGCCAAACGTGCAGGTGTAAAAGGAATTATTCATAGTGACGAGGATTTTGCAAAATACGGTATTAGTGAGCAAGAATTTATTTCCATAAAAAAGGCTCTTGATGCAGCTGATTCCGATGCATTTATCATGGTGGTTGCCCCAAAAGATCAGGCTGAGCGGGCAATTGATTATGCACTGGAGCGTGCAAACATTAATGGTGTTCCACCAGAAACCAGACGTGCAAATCCCGATGCCACTTCATCTTACATGCGTCCGCTTCCTGGCCGTGCTCGTCTCTACCCAGAAACTGATGTGCCACCGATTCCATTAACCAACGAAATTCTTGGTTCGCTCGAAAAAGGCGAATCTCTAGATGATAAAATAGAAAGATTGGAAACATTACTCAATAAGGACATGGCTACAATCATGCTCAAGTCAAGGAACCTCCATCTTTTCGACAAGCTTATTGTGATGGGTCTAGATCCCATTATTGTTGCCACCACCCTTGAGAATTCTGTTGTGTCTCTAAGGCGCGAGGGGATAGATTTTAGTGATCTTGAAAAATCAATGGTAGAACTTTTTAGTGAATACAAAAAAGGCACTTTTGTAAAGGCTGCAATTCCCGAAGTACTAAAATATATGGCTAAAGGTGCACGTGTGGATGCTGTGATAAAAGTTTATCGCCTTCAGAAAATCACCGGAAAAGATCTTGAAAAGCTGGTGGCAGAAAATGGCTGCAATGTTGCTGTTATTATGCAAAAATACCGCCTCCAGGTCGATCCTGCCGAGGTTAATGAAATTGCAAAACGAAAAAGGTGTGAACCAAGCGAGTACGGCTAGCTCGTATTTGCAAAATCCGACCGCAATCAATTCACAAATAAACATAAAAGGACATATTATAAAGCGCACTCCACACCATTCCCTTCATGTCACGTTTAAGTAAACCCAGAGTTCTTCTTATCGAAACCGGTGGAACTATTGCCCAAAGAAAAGGCAGAGATGGTATAATGAGGCCTGACCCAGAGGGTATAGCAAAAAGGATTAGGGGACTAGCCAGATATGCAGAAGTTACGTTCGAAAAACTCCCGAGACTTATCGATAGTACCAACATGGTTACTGGTGAAAGAGGGCATATCGCTAGAACTATTTACACAAAAGCAAGAGAATTCGATGGTTTTGTAGTTGTGCACGGAACCGATACCATGGCTGATACTGCATCAGCACTTACTTTTATGCTACATGGTCTTGGAAAACCAGTTATCCTCACCGGTTCGCAACGTTCAGCGTTCGAATATAGGACTGATGGACATAACAATATCCACGCAGCAGTTGTTTCAGCGACCCAGGATTATGGGGAGGTTGCAATCGTTTTTGGTAATTACGTTCTTAGAGGGCCGCGTGCAATTAAGTATGATGAAGAAGGTTTTAACGCGTTTGAATCTCCGCGTACCTCTCCGATCGGAAAAATCGGTATCACTATCGAGCCAAATGAAAATCGAATCACCCGCGAGGACGGATTAGATGAATTGCGTCTATTTACAAGTTTCGATACCGGTATCGGGTTTTGTTATCCTATGTCCGGAGTCTCAGCGAATCTTTTTGATTTACAAGTTAAGTCTCGTGAGGTTCATGGATTTGTTTTCGTTGGTTTTGGAGCTGGGAACATTCCCAAGGACTATTATAAAGGCATTGAGAGAGCGCGCGATCTCAATAAGCCCATTGTCGTTGTCACTCAATGTTCAAAAGGGGCAGCAGATATGGGCATTTACGAAACCGGAAGCATCCCGCTTAAATTAGGGGTAATACCAGGCGGTGACATGACTATGATCGCAGCAACCCAAAAACTCATGTACGCACTAGGGAAAGCTCATGCAGAAAACGTTCCACTAAAAGATCGAATTGCATATGTACGCTCTATAATAAACACGACCTATGCCCGTGAAGTTGCTTTCCGAACGGTCTAACCGTTCTGTTCATAGATCGTAATCAGTCAATGGAATGGTCATAATTAGCGACCATTGTCCTGATGCGGGTGGTGTCAAGTGCGAGCTAGTTTATCGATTGGATTGACTATTTCGAGATGAAATACTACAAATTTAAAAAATTAGGAATGAACATCTGGAGCTTTAAAGACATCCAAGACCGTGGTGTGTTTTGCAAGCAGAATAATTACTCCTGCTTCCAACATGCGAATACTGTTACCATAAATGCCGCTAATCGCACGTTGCAACCTGCTGGCTTCATCCATTTCCATGTATTTTGGCAGCTCAAGAGCTTTGACAGCAAAATCAAGAACGCCTGCAGCATATGGAGTCAAGATCGGCCCTGCCGGATCGCCTGTAATACCCACTCGTTCGAATGCTTTTTGTTCTACCCAAATTCTTACTGCAGATAACGTCCATTCCATTCCAATTGCTACATTAGCGTAACGGGATGGAATAACTGCAGCAAGACCTGCTGATACTGCTCTTGCAAACGGACTTGCATCTTTCAAAAGCCGGTTCGGGCCTTCAAGGGTAGGATCCCATGCCCCAACACCGATAGTGGCTGCGGTTATACGGTTAATGGCCAATGCAGCCATTGTCTGTAAAAGATTGTGACCAAGTGGGTGCAAGGCGTCCTTGAATGCTGCTGTTCTTGAAAGACCTGCTGCTCGGTTCTCCCTATAATTTGATCGGAATTCTCCTAAATTAGGAAGTTCTTCCTTCAATGCTTTGAAAGATGCCCATCTGGAAAGCCCTTCTTCTCGATGCATTTCATATGCCCTATAAAGGGTAGGTTTGAACCTACCAGAATCCAAAAATCTCTCTGGTTTTGCAGAACAATAGAGTTTGTGTGGCATGATAATATACTAACTAAAACAATTTATAAAGCTGTCTGGGTGCATGTCGTATCCCGGAATTCCATTCAGAATTCGCTTTTTGGCCTGCCTAATTTTAAGTTAACTTCATCTAATCATTCTATGCGTAATCCCTGCTCCATTTGCGATGCGAAATGCTGCAAAAGCTATATCATAACCGTTACCGCTTTCGATGTACTCAGAATAGTGAAAAACGCCAAAAAACCACCAAGCGATTTTGCAGTCCTTCAGGAAGCCAGATTGCTAAGTTACGATCCTGATACCACACTCGATATTGATGGGGAAAACTGGCCCCATCTTCTTACTCTTAAGTCCCATCCATGCGTTTTTCTTGGGAAAGACAATCTCTGCACCATCCACGAATTCGCTCCACTTTCCTGCCGTCGTTATCCATACACTTTAACTGATAAACTCAATACCCGTTTCTGCCCATTTCCATCCCAACTGATTTTCGCTCTTAAGGGAAGTGATGTAGGCAAAGAGCCGCTGCTAAATGAAATTGAACTATATAAAAAAATTGTAAAAGAATGGAACAAAAAACCAGGTAAAAAAGAAGAATGTGTTGCTTTTTTACTTTCTAAAAGTTACCTTCCAGCGTAAACTGTTGATTTTGTTTCGATATTCTTCATTCCCTCTTCAGTTATGACTACAGAAACACTCTGGCCGCTTGGCAGGCCATCAGCCACCTGATATTCAAAACCAAATAAAGCACAATAAGCAGGTGCCAAGTATTTTCCTTTATTAGTTTTCGGATCAAACACAGTTTCTGCTTTAACTAATTCAGGCAAAGTTTTCTTATCAAATGGTAGTGCGAGATACCAGAGTTGGGGGTGGTGGCCTTCCAGGGTTTCCAATTTTTCCATTTTTAATTCCCCTCCACTAGCATAATACCTTCCTATGCCTTTACCCAACAAACAAATAACTTCTTTATTCCTACTAACAATTTCGTGAATGGCTCCTGAAACTACCAAAGGCCAATATATATTACTACTATCTCTATCAATATGAAATCCTACCGTTGTTGCTCCATCAATACGATAAAATTTAAGCAAATTCCCAGCTATTCTATCAGTTGCTGGTTCAAGTTTATTGTGTAAAACTTCTTTTGCGCTTCCACTTATTTCTAAAGAAGTAAGTAGTCTACAAATACCTCCTACACCATCAAGACTATGTGCTAAAACAGTCTGAGCCTGCGCACTAGTTACTCGTCCACCTAAAAATGCAGTAAGAACTGACCAATCCCTTAATGGACGACTATCTATACCTGCTACTATCTCTGCACAAGCAAGTTGCCTCTCCTGGTCTACACCCATGCGCAATGCCTTTATCGCTCGATCTGGTCTTTCTGTTGCTCTATCAGCTAGATATCTTCCCCAAAAACCCCAAAATCTTTGTCTAAGGGGGCCAGTAACCCCAGGATATGTAATCTTTCTAAGTTCAGTCATAAGATCAACCTATGATCTTTTTACGGGTCGGAGGTATAATAAAACCATATTATATCTGACACTAAAACAAATAGCTGCTTAACCGAGCAAAGTTTGGTAAAGCAAATAGGCGTTAAAGAACACTATCATAATTGAAAGAAGCCCCACTGCTTATAGATGTCCCCCAGTTTCCATAACGCAAATTCACTTCACAATAATCCTACCATTAAGTCCGGAATTAAGGTGATCATGGTACTCCCATTCCCCGTTTTGAGTAAATGTAAAAGAGAAACTTTCCCCTCTATTAAGGCCACCACAGGCGTCGAACTTACTTCCTATACAACCACCAGGTTCAGGATAATCTGTATGTGTTGGGTGCATTCCAGATGCCGGCCAGTGTGGTGCGGTATCTTTGTTAACAAAAATAACAGTTTCACCGTTATTTATTGCGAGTTCTTTTGGATGGAAACCATCGCCCATAATTTCCACCACATTATTCTGCTGCAGGCATCCAGTGACTAATATGAAAATTCCCAATAAAATAATTAATCTCATTACACACCTCATGCTACAAACAATCCTGTTAAATACATTACCAAGAGTCCCACTACAAAACCAAGAACATTTGTGAAAGTAAAAATAATCGCTCCATCCTCCTTCTTCATATGTTTTGTTATTTCAACTACAACATGGAGTATTGCCCCTGCTCCTACTGCCAGGAAAAACAGCGCTGCAAGATTTGAAAAAGCAAAAGCACCTATCCAAGCACCTATTATGGTTGGTGCACCTGCAAGCAGACCAAGCTGTATCAAATGCTTAATCTGGCTTTCTTGTTGTCTGGCTATCGGAGCAACAATAGCTATTCCTTCGGTAAGATTATGCATCATGAATCCAATTACAAGAAGTGACCCAAGAGCTATTTCTCCAATTGAATAAGCACTGCCTATAGCAAGGCCTTCACCAAGATTATGCACGCCTATCCCAAGTGCTATCATATATGATAGTCTAAGGGCGTGTTCAGTGACTCCTTTTTTGGTTACATCTATTGATGCTCTTTCACTTATTGCAGTAAGGGTGAAAAGAGTCAGAAAGAATCCTATGGCAAGAACTGCCACACCCTGAAAAACTAATGCAACTTGGCTTGTTAGTCCAATTGCTTCTTTGAATGCGTCTATTGCGAGAAATACCAATAAACCAACAGTGAAAGAAAGAAAGAAATCATACCATCTTCTGCTTAGTGTCCGTAGGAACGGCAGCCACAACAAGCCAAGGAAAACCGGCATAACACCTACATACATACCAAGTATTGCAAATGTTGTCAAATAACTTAGGTTGAGTTCTGGTGTCTTTGTTGCAATGGGAATATCTTTTTCAAATTTCAGCCCATCATCGGTAAGGACACTAATAACCAATGGCAATCCTTCTGCCCATGGATAATCTATCCTTATTGTTGTTCTCTCAAGATGGTTTAGGGTCTGTTTGTCTGTCTTAAAGAGATTGTATGCATCATTTACAAGAACTTGTGATATTGTAACTGAATCTGGGCCATCATTTATTATCTCAATTATAATCACATCTTGTTCAAGCGTTACTTTTTCGAAAGATATACTTTCTACGGGTGGGAAGCCGGTTTTCAAGAGACCTATCGGTCCAAATGCAAGGAAGATCCCGATAAGAACTCCAAGAAGAATTATTGGAAATATCCCAGCTAAGATATTGGGCAACTTCATTTCATCACCATATCTTCATGTGGGTCTTCCGAAGATTCTACCTGAAACATACCCATCCACCCTAACTCAGAAAATTCTGTCTGATGAGCATGGAACATATACATACCAGTATTGTTGAAGCGCATCTCTATTATCGCACGTTCTCCCTGTCCAAGTTCGATAATATCTGTATATTCACCAGGAACCATACTAGTCCCAGTTCTAAATTCGTTGAAAAAGTTAGCGTGTATATGAATTGAATTTATCGGATCGTTTTCCACCATATTTCCAACGTATATTCGGACCAGTTCACCTTTCTTGACCTTTATTGGATGCTTGACATAATAGAAAGCTTTAGTGTTTACAGCATAAACATCATTTTCACCATCGAAGTCAGTGTCAAATCCGTTCATTAGCATTATCATTTCATTGGCAGGTTCCCTTCCTTGCTTGGGGTCTACTATATAAATGCCGTAAAGACCTCTCGCCAGATGATCTTTTAGTGGCGTTGAATGACAGTGGTAAAGATGTAGGCCATATGGCTCAGCAAAAAATTCATAAGTAAAATTCTCTCCCGGGTTTATGAAATCATCAGGCATTGCACCATCCATTTCGGCCTCGTGGAAACCATGGAAATGCACAGTATGTGGTTTAGATCCATCATTTTTGAAATAAATCCTTATCGTATCTCCTTCAGTTGCCCTGATAGTTGGCCCGGGAACCTGTCCGTTATATGTCCATGCATCGTAAAAGACTCCGGGTGCTATTTCTATCTTTTCATCTTGAGCATAAAACCAATATTCTCTGAGTTTGGTCCCATCTGATAGATCTGTCTCCCGATAATATTTCTGCCTTTCTGTATCGGGTAAATTGTTGAAATTCCACGATTTTAGATATATGTACGGATCGAACTTATCGTTCACACTATATTCTCCTTCTACACCTAAATGTGCAATTGCGTGCGTTTTTTGTTCTACTTTTTCTTGTGGGCTCATAAGTGCAAGATAAGCCATGAAGATAGCCACAAGGAAAACTACTACTAACGCAATTGCATATTTACCATCAATCATACTATCTCTCTCCCGTGCGGGTCAGTTTTTGGCTTTTTCATAAAAAGATATAATCTCGCTATCATCTCATCGCTCACAAAATGTTCCATTCTGCAGGCTTCAGTATGAACTTTATCTTTGTTCATTCCTAATTTGGAAAAAAGAAAGGTTTCAAGTACGCGGTGCTTAAAGTTCATCTTTTTGGCTATAACAAGACCTTTGTTCGAGAGTTTTGCTGGGCCATAGTGGGGCATCTCTACATATCCATCAATAGAAAGTTTGTGAAGGGTTGTTGCAACTGTGTTTTTTGAAAGTCCAAGACCCTTTGAAATATTGGTGGATCGTACACCTTTGCCCGAATCAAGTTTGTCTATGAGGCGGCAATAGTCTTCTATTGTTTTTTCTTCCATAAATGTTCTATGTAGGGAACTTTTATAAATAGAAGTTCTATGTATGGAACATCTTCATCACACAATATATAAGAAAAAAATAGCAATTAAAAATAAAATTTTGTTTTATTTTTTCCTGCTTAAAAGTACAACTATAATTCCAGCCGTTAAACAAAGAAAAACAGGATAAGCAGCTATCTCAAAAGACCACCTTTCAATGGCAAAAAGGTTTATTGTGTTTGCAACTAAAAGCAATATCCAAGTCATACGGTTTTCTGATTTTGGATCAAAATAGCTCTTTCTAATGGTTGGTAAATTAGCCAGAAAATCTATGAATATCGTCATCACTAAAGCTACAAAAGGCTGGTTCAACAAAAGCCATACAATCAATCCTAAAAATGATCCAACTAGGCAAACTTTATCCAACTTTTGCCAGCCTTCTTCACCATATTTTAGCGCAAGAGCTGCTATAATTAGTGGTCCAATAACATTAGCCAATGGCACGCCCATGGTGTCTCGTGCACCAACAGCATAATAGGTTCCAACTATGATGATCCCAACCAAGCTCCAAATTATCCAGCTTGCCTTGTTTGGTTTTGTTTTTCTTTCCAGAATGCTCTTTATGTAAGGAACAAAAGCAATTAGGGCAATAAACCCCGCTAAAATTCCCAATTCATTTGATGTCATTAATACGAACTCCATAACCAAATAATATCTACAAAAAAATCTATAAATCCAAATAATGAAAGAGTAAAAGTTCTTTTAAGACTCGAAGAAATACTTCTAAAAGAGTCTTTCGAAAGCGTAGAAAAAAGTGCACTACCCACTCGCTAGTTCGCTATCAGATATCTCTCTCCGTCAAATCATCACTTTGGTTGTTCTATCGTTTCGGGTTTTGGAACAACTGCAAAACTTGCAACTTTCTCTCCAAGTTCTTCCGCTAGACGTATTATCCGTACACCCTGGGTGTTTCTTCCTATGACGCTTATATCACTCACCCTGATTCGTATGGCCTGGCCCTTCGAACTAATAACTATCACTTCATCAGAATCTTCCACGCTCTTAATGCCTGCAACATCACCATTTCGGCCTTCTACTTTTATGTTTATTACACCTGAGCCTCCTCTTCCCTGTAAGCGGTACTCATCGATGGAGGTTCTCTTTCCAAAGCCATTTTCAGTAATTGTAAGTATTGCTGGTTTGGTGCATTTAGTGATGCCAACAACCTGATCTTCACCTTCTTTGAACCTTATACCAATCACACCCTGACCAGTACGTCCAAGTTCCCTCGCTTCCTCCTCTTTAAAGCGGATAGCCTGCCCCTTTCTTGTTGCTATTACGAGATCTTGCTTCCCATCAGTCTTGATGACTTCGACCAGCTTGTCTCCTTCTTTGAGAGTTATAGCAATTATCCCGCCTTTTCTTACATTGGAGAAATTGTCCAGTGCCGTTCTCTTTAGTATCCCGTTCTTTGTGATCATAGAAAGATATTCGCCACTATCAAATCGTTCCACACTTATCCATGAGGTGACTTTTTCATCCTTTAAGTCAAGCAGGCTTACTAGTGTTTTTCCGGTACCATATCTGCTTCCCTCAGGAATGCGATAAGCCTTGAGCCAGAATGCTCTTCCTTTATCAGTAAATAATAAGAGATAATTATGGTTTTTGGTAACTATAACATCCTGGACGAAATCTTCTTCCTTGGTATCCGTTCCTATCACTCCCTTGCCTCCACGGTGTTGAGAGTGATATTCATTAAGATCCACCCTCTTGACATAGCCTCGTCCGCTTATCATCACCACAACCGGATCGTTTGGTATTAGTGATTCTATGTCCACATCACCATCATCCTCAATAATATCGGTGCGTCTTGGGTCGGCGTACTTCTCTTTCACTTCCTTAAGTTCATTCTTGATTATCTCAAGAATTTTGCCCATGTCCTGTAGTATTCCTTTGAGCCAGGCTATCTTTTTTACAAGCTCCTGGTATTCATTTTCTATCTTCTCACGTTCAAGTGAGATGAGCCTCGAGAGCTTCATGTCTAATATTGCATTTGCCTGAATCTCACTAAGCTTATAGTTGTTCATAAGCCCCGTGCGTGCAGTCTCTATGTCTTTTGATTTTCTTAAAAAATCAACTATTGGGTCGATGTTCAAAAGTGCTATCCTAAGGCCTTCTAATATGTGCGCGCGGTTCTGCGCCTCTTTGAGTTCGAACTCACTTCTTTTGCGTACTATCTCTTTTCTGAATTCTACAAATTCAGAAATCATTCCACTAAGACCCAGTATCTTTGGCTGTTTTTTTACTATTGAAAGATTGATTATTCCAAAAGTTCCCTGGAGCTGGGTGTGAGCGTAAAGCTGGTTGAGGACAATGTCACCATCCGCCCCTTTCTTAAGGTCTATCACGACCTCCATACCTTGCTTATCCGAACGATCATGAACTCCGCTTATTCCTTCGATTTTTTTGTTTCGAACTGCTTCTACAATTGATTCAATTACTGAAGTTTTCGTTACCTGGTAAGGAATTTCGGTTACTATTATTGCATTTCTCTTGTCATCCCTAGCAGCACGTGCACGTACTTTGATTATTCCTCTGCCTGTTTTGTAAGCATCAAGTATGCCGCTTCGTCCCACGATTATGCCACCTGTAGGGAAATCCGGTCCGCTCACCAACTTTATTATCTCATCTTCCCCAGCACCATCAATTGTTGCAATAGTTGCATCCACAATTTCGCCAAGATTGTGTGGCGGAATGTTGGTTGCCATTCCAACTGCAATACCAGAAGAGCCGTTTATCAGGAGATTTGGTATTTTTGATGGCAAGACCAAAGGCTCCTTAAGGGTGCCATCAAAATTGTCACCCAAAGCCACAGTATCTTTGTCAATGTCAGCAAGAAGTTCTGCTGTTATCTTGGCCATTCTTACTTCCGTATATCTCATTGCAGCTGGATTATCACCATCGATAGAATTATGTACAAAAACTCCAGCGGCTAAGGAAAAATTATGGGTTTCATCTATAGTTAGATCGTAAACGTCTTCCACTTCTTTTAATATTTCCGTTCGCAAGACCTTATGATTACCGTTTAATTCCTCTAGTATAAGATTTGGATCGTTTTGGAAATACTTTTCCAAACCACTCTTCCACCTAGTTGCATGTCCATATGGATAGGTTCTGTTTCTTAGTTTCTCATATGATTCTTCAGAAAGCGGTACTTCGAGTTCAAGAAGATTTCTACATATTGTTAAGAATTTTATTTTTCCTGTTTCGTTTACTGTGTGATTCTTATTGCCTTTGAGAATTTTTTCTTTCATTGCTTTACGGTAAAGTTCTGTTTGCCACAATTTTTTGAGAGTTCTTGTTAATCTCTCACTTCTTTCAACTCGTTTTTCTGGATGCGCTTCTATATATATCTTATTAATTTCACTTAATTTTTGGCGCATTTTCTCTCTATAATCTGGGTTTAGCCAATTCTCCTGATTTGTTTTAGTATTCCGTTCGGACATTTTTCTTCTATTTTCTAAATTATCCCAAAATCTCTTTCTTCCAAGAGCTAATCGTTCTCTATACCCGGGATCTTTATGCCTAGTTGCAGCTAATTTGTAGTGTAATACCCAGTGTTCTTTCCAATCCATTCTCATGATATTTCTGGGGCTATTGTTTAATTTGTTAAAATCAATATGGTGTCTTACTCTTCCTTGAGAGCGAACATAAACTCCATGCTCAATATTCCATTCATCAGCCAGGCGGTGAGTGTATTCCCATTTATCCTTGTGCGGTTGTAAAATCATCTCATATCCAGCCAATTGCGGGTCGTCATCTCTGGTAGAAAATCTCGTATAAATGGGCATCAGAGACTCCCCAGTTTGCAGTTGACTACCTTCCTTATAAGTCCCATCTTTAAGCATAAACTTATGGTTTAAAGTACATCTAATTTCCTCCCCATTATCGAGCGTTATCTTCATTATCCGGGCATTCTTCTTGGTGAGTCTTGGTCTTTTTATTTCAGCTATCTTAACGTTACCATTATCAATAGTAAAAGTGTAATTTATCCTACCTTCGTTTTCTTCATTGACAAGTTCTTCGAAGCTTAAATTCCGCCCATCTACCAGTCGAACTTTTGTATTTTTTGTGAAGCAACCCATGTTTCCTTGTCCATCTACTAACATGTGCCTTAAGGAAAAGTATTGTGCCATCCGAACTAAAGAATCATAAACTGCAGTATCTCCATGCGGGTGATATTTACCAAGCACTTCACCGACAATACGGGCACTCTTCTTGAAAGGTTTGCCATAAACATTTCCAAGTTCATGCATAGCATAAAGTACTCGCCTGTGGACTGGCTTAAGTCCATCTCGTATATCTGGTATGGCACGACCTATTATGACCGACATGGCATAGTCTAAGTAGCTCTCTTTCATGTCGGCTTCGATAGGTCTATTAACTATTGTTTCTGCCATAAGATCTACGCTCATATATCAAGATTCTTTACCTGCATGGCATGCTGTTCGATAAATGCCCTTCTTGGTTCAACCTGATCTCCCATCAATATGGTAAATAGTTCATCTGCTGCCATTGCATCATCCACAGTTACACGTTTGAGGGTTCGGGTTACTGGGTCCATCGTAGTTTCCCATAATTGGGATGGGTTCATTTCACCAAGACCTTTGTATCGTTGTATTCCTGCGCCCTCACCAACCTGTTTAAGCAGCTCTGCAAGCTGGGCATCAGTATAAGCATAATGCACCGCCTTACCTTTCTGCACCCGATAAAGAGGAGGTTGGGCAATGTAAAGATAGCCTTTTTCTATAACCGGTCTAAAATAGCGGTAAAAGAGTGTAAGTATGAGCGTTCGAATATGCGAACCATCCACATCGGCATCGGTCATGATTATTATCTTGTGGTACCTGACCTTGCTCACATCAAAATCATCCTTAAAACCTGCACCTATAGATATGACGATATTCTTTATCTCCTCACTGTTCAATACTTTGTGCATTGGAGCCTTTTCAACATTTAATATTTTTCCACGTAAAGGTAATATCGCCTGATTACTTCTATCCCGTGCCTGTTTTGAACTATTATGAACAAATATACCTGAGCTTAAAGCAAAATTATGCGTACCTTCAACTTCAAGATCGTAAACATCAATCCTCTCTTTCACTTTTTCAATACTAACTATCTTGTGATTATAGTGGTCTACCGCCTCTTTTAGTTTCTCAACATCACTGTCAAAGAACCTTTGGCAAATAGTATCGTATTTAAGCAAGCTTTTATCATTTTTCCTAAGTCTTTCCTTTTCATATTCCTCTTTACTAATATTTTGTTGACTATCTAATATCTCTCTCATCAGTGATAACGCCTTCATCCTATAAGTTATGTTGTAAGTAGCCTTTCTTCTAGCTCTAAATTCCGGTGTCCACTGCACCTTTGTTTTCTCTCTTCTCCAGGCCTTAAGTTTCTGATTCCCCCACTGCTCAGTGGCTCGCTCAGATAAAAACATTTTTTTATCCGGATGCTCTTCGAAATATTTTCTCACTCGCTCTGCTTGAGCCTTTCTATTTTCTGAACTTGACCAGTATTGTTTTTGATTGTCGTTGAGTAATTGGTTGTTGTATCGTCTATATTCCGAATTTGAATAATAGAAACGAAGGAATCGTTCCTTCATATATATCTTATATTGTTCACTACTCCATTGTTTCTTCGCCCTTTCACTTAGCATTTTCTTCATTTTTGGCTGGCTCATGACAATTCGTATTCTCTCACGATACTCTGGTTTCTGATGGGCTTGTCTTATTTTTTCTAACACATCGGGCCTTGCCATAGTTTCCCTGACTATTTTGGCATGAAGATCAAGATGCTCCTGCTTGCCTAATCTTACAAGATTAGTGGGATTGTTATTTTTTTTATTAAAATCCATATGATGAACACATGTGTTTTTGTTTTTCACATATTTTCCTCTGGTAAGATTATACGCATCTCCAAGAAGATGGGTAAATATCCATCGGTTCTCTTTTGGGTCTAAGATCATCTCGTAACCTGCGATGGTTATCCT
>JAHFFJ010000067.1 GCA_023248035.1 Microcaldota archaeon | reverse complement strand
CAAATAAAACTGCAAGAGGAGAACAAGCCGAAAGAAGAAGATTATGGAGAGATGGAAAAATTGCATCAGCTACAACTAGGTCTTTGGATCGTTTGGAAACACCGACAATGGGACGGGGAATAGAAAAAGTTCTTGTCAGACCAATAATCAGCCGCGTTGCTAGAATAACTGGTTCGGATAAGATAGGAATATTAGTTCCCGATGGCATTACAACTCATATAAGAAAAGTGGCTGACGATGAAAATTGGACTGCGCTTATAAAGACAAAAAGCATGACAACAAAAGTAGGAGATGGTGAACCTAGGTATTACATAGTATTTGATTATTTTGTGGAAGGTGCAGTAAAACAGGGTGACGAATATCTCCTTAGAACTCAACCAGGCCAAAAATATGAACTTTTAACCAAACCAAAATACTTTGAAGTAAAAACTGATGATTCAATTGAAAGATATCTGATCGTGCATGAAAACGATAATGGCGCAATTGCAGTAACAAGATTTGAAAGCGGAATTTATCGGATTGATAATTTAGGCAGAATAATTGATAGAGAATGATTTTCTAGCTGGGAAATCAACTGCCCCGATTTTTATATTATAAGACTGTAATATTTCAAAATGGTCGGGAAAGGAGATTATCTTAAGAGAATCACTTCTGGCACCACCAAATGGCGCACTCTTGAAATTGGGGAAAAACTAGATGGAAGCTCCCCACCTTCTATTTTCATAGGAAGTTATGGTTACCCTAAAGTATATGCTGGACCAATGATTGCACCCTATCATGGAAGCGCAATTTTGGATCAACCCGAGCAGTGGATACCGAACAACAAAACCCAGGAGGACATAATAGGTTTCCGTCTTGATCTTGTACGCGGGAAGCAGTTGGTTTCGATCAAAGAACTGGATAACAAACTCGTACAGAAACTCCGGGAGATTTCGCTTTCGGAAAATTCCGTAGAAAGCGAGGCACAGTTCAAGAGCATACCACGCGGAATGAGTTTTAGCGAGGATCATTCCCCCTTTGGACCAAGTGCTGGAATTGAAAAATTCGAAATAGGAAATTTCAAGTTTGAGCAGCACCTTGAGAAAGCTTATTATGATACCGATCTCAAGGCCGGGGATGGTATATGGGATCTTTATACTGATGGAGTTTCATTTTCGCAAATACAAAAAGCACTTTCAAGCGGGACATTAGGAATTGGAAAAGAGAGGAAACTTGTACCAACAAGGTGGTCGATAACTGCAGCAGACAGCACACTTGCAAACCGCCTTTATAGAGGGGTAATTTACTATGATATTTTAGAAAATTACGAAGTCTATGAATTTTCCAGCCTGAATAATTATTATGCAGTTATCCTTCTTCCTACGCCATGGCAGTACGAATGGATCGAGGCATTTATCCACATTCTTGGGAAGGAAGAGATGATTTTTGCCGATCATGAATGTGTGGTTGGAAAACATAATCCGAAAAAGGAATATTCCTCGGTTGGCGGATGCTACTACAGCTGCAAGTTTGCAGTACTTGAAGCATTATGGAAAATGAAAAAGCAGGCCGGGGCACTGGTATTACGTGAAGCATATGAAGGATATGTTCCTTTAGGTGTGTTCAACGTCCGGGAAAATGTCCGCAATGCCCTCAAACAAAAACCAAAAGAGTTCGATAGTTTTAGGGGGGCACTAACTTACCTTTCCTCAAAACTACGCCTGCCGGTCTCCCGATTTATGCAGCAGGGCGTCTTGATGCCGGAGATGGTCTATCACACACAGACAACGCTCTAGTTAAAGTGATGCGGTTGGATTTTTGATTAAGACTATCTGAGATTTCACTCATCCCGACTATTCTGATTTCGGGTGGAAGTGAAGGTCTCTTCATTCTCACAGTTTTAAGAAACTCAGCGGTGTTTTGAGGAGTTGGAAGTTCATCATCGCAAAGCCTTTTTGCAACAGCAGCTTGAGCAAAGAACAATGCAGGAATATGCTCAAAACCAGAACTTAATGCAGAAAGAAATGCGCCATTAAGCGTATCACCGGCGTTTGTAAGTCTTTTGATAGCTTGAAGTTCAAAACATGGCACTACCCAGCTATCATGCACATCAGGATCAAAAAGGGTGGAAAATTCGGAGGTGTGAAGGAGAATTTGTATTTTGGTTCCTGCTCTTTCGCTAATACGTTCGGCCAGATGTTGGCCATCAAAAACCGACATGCCGAATTCTTCGGCAATATTTACTATCTCCCGTTCGTTGGCACCAATAATGAACTGGAAATTTCTTGGTGGTGCTGAATTTAAACGGTCGCAAAGTAAGCTGAGTAAATTTTGTGCTCGTCGAGTAGCATCATAGCCAGTATCCAGAAAGAAGTTCGTACTAATATCAAGGAGAGGAAGGGTGATATGTGGATAGAATGAAGCTGAAACTACCCAATCATTATCAGAGACAGAAAGAGAAGAAATCCTACCAACAATTGACTTTGAATCATGATCGGGTGCAATGTTCTTAAGTAAATGATTCCCATTACTAAATTCAAAAATAGTATTTTTTCTTTCACCACAATCAATAGCATGGAGTGGAAAATTCAATCCACATTCTTTTTTTATTTTTTCAATTAGTGCCATTGCAGCCTTATCGGCAAATCCTGCAAAAACAACTTTTTTACCCAAAGATGCCGCAACAAGTGCAGAGTTTATACCCCCACCACCAATTCTTTCATTACACTCACCAACAAAACGTGGCTCTCCTGAAAGAAGTTTAGTGACATACTCTGATACTGTCATTGGAAGTTTCCAAACACGATCAACGATAGCGTGATGAGTTAAAATCAGACGGGATGGAGAATTTTTCACTGTGTCACTTATTGTGGAAAATTCTTCCATATATTTTCATTTGAGCCACCATTTAAATATTTATGTAGTTGGCCATGAGTTTGGGTTTTTAAAATCTTGGACGATAAATAAGTTTATGGTGGGAGGAAAACTTCAGCTTAGTGCTACCACTGCTAGCCAGCTCAAGCCAAGGGTGAATTACAAGCCAGTTTTTGAGGGTATAATGCGGGGTAGCAGCAGTGCTATCCCAGAAAGACTTGCCAAACCACTAGAGGCTTTGATTCAAAGTGCACGATCACGTGGTGTGGAAAGAGAAGTTAATGAAATACTTCAAACTTATGCTAATGAAATTAAGAATGATATTGTACTTTTAACGATAGCACGCCTTAGTAAAATGATAGAAAAGAGCACACCTCAAGAGCTTAAAACCCGCCTTGACTTAACTTCCAAACTTATGCGTTTAGTGCCTCCCGAGATGGCTGATACTGTACCAGAATTAGTGGTTGGGATATCAGAAATGACAGGAATTGCTAAAAGCGCAGAAGAGAATTTCCACTGCGAACCTGACAGGTTATTGGGGGTTTTTGGAAAAATAATCAGTGCGGGATACACTATAAGCAAAGCTAGCGGCAAGGGACCCTGCCCAGAAGAAATGAAAGCTGCAATAAAAACAGAATATGAAAGTGGAAAATTAGATGGAATAGTTGCACAAGCCAGGATGGATACTTATGAAAGAACCGAGGTTCAGGTAAGCCCACTTCAAAATGGATCACTTTTTGGAAGTTTTGAAGTTGGCAGTGTGGATAGGCTAGATTCAGGTGCTCAGATATTACAGGTTATTGGTCAGGAAGCAGAAAGAGCACCAAAACTGGATCCTGTTTCACAAAAAATTCCTGAACACGTTGCAGAAGAGAGAAAAGAAAAAAACGAAAAAGAAAGAACGCATCGTGAAAGGAAAAGGAAGCTGAGATTAATTCCGGAAAGGAGAAGAGCGGAAAAAGATAATTCAGCTGGTATGATCAGTAACTCCCATAAACCAAGAGTAATTTCTCCGAAAGCAGTTCCCCGAATAATTAGATCTAGATCAACAGCGCCAATAAACAAAGCAATTACACCAATACCCCCCGTTGCAAGAACTGAAAAGATTAAAGGAAAGAGTAGGCCTATCCAAAGAACACCCACTAAAAATATTATAACAAAAAAACAAATTCCACAACTGCCCCCAGCAGTGATGACGTTGCGACTATTTTCGCACCGGCTTAATAGCCCCAAACCTCTTGCTGAAGCACTTCCCCCCACATATAATGAGAATGCCAAAAAGGAGAGGAAAACACCTAAAACCAACAATAATGAAAGATCTAGTTCTAGGGAGAGGAGAGGTAAAAATAGAAAACAATTAAAGATGATAGATAAACCAAGGCAAGTAATCCAGCAAAAAAAGAAACCTGTCAAAATTGCGAAATTCAAAATGAAAATCGAGGGCATAATTAAAAGTATCAAGAAGAAATTAGAAAAAACAGTTAAAAAACCAAGAAAGAGTAGATCATTAAGCACACATAGAGAGAAAAAGAAAAAAAGCATCAAACCAGAGCTTACCAAACCAGAAAAGAAAAAGAGGCCATATTTACTAAAAGCTAAAGACCTTAAAAATAAGGAAAGAAAAAAACCGAAAAGCCCAGAACCCAGCAAACCAAAATTAGCAAAAACTAACCCCAAAACTAAAGCGCACAGATTTAAAGTAGCAAAACCAAAAAAGAAAGAAAATTTAGTCGGACTTGAAATTAAAAAACCGAAAAGAAAAATAAACCTACTCGCCCCCACCCCGCAGCAAGCTACGGGGTATTCTCGCTTCGCTCGGGGGGCTCATCCTCAAATTCGTGTAGAGTCATTTGACCTGAGGCCTTGCCCTGATTCTTGA